>CAZFBP010000134.1:0-8561 GCA_964517255.1 uncultured Chryseobacterium sp. | reverse complement strand
ACGCGGCACAGCGCGCTGCATTCATCCACGGCGCGCTCCCATTCCACGGTGATGCGCGCGATGGTGTCAGTGCCGGGAGGATCAAGCTCGGTGAATGGCGTGTTGCGCGTTACGGCCCCGTAATAGCCCACGCCCGATGCGCTCACGATGCACTGTGGCTGGCACCCGGCCTCGCGCATGGACCGCAGCAGCAGCCGCGCGGATTCGGCGCGGCTGGTGATAAGCTCCGCCACGCGCCGCTGCGACCAGCGCTTGTTAGCCATGCCCGCCCCGGCCAGGTGAACGATGCGGTCAACGCCGTGCAGCGCTTGGGGGTCCAGCGCGCCGCGCGCCACGTCCCACGCATATGCGCGTACGCCATTGCGCAGGCCAGCCGCGCGACTCAGCCAGCGCACCTCATCGCCCTGCGCCAGCAGCGCTTGGGTGAGCGCCCGGCCAATGAGCCCGCTGCCTCCGGTAATGAGCACCACGGCCATGGGCGCTAAACAACAACCGGCGCCGAATGGATCGGCGCCCGTTGACATTTCGTTGAATCCGCCTAGCGCATCAGCTCGAATCGGTGCACCGTTACGGTGCCGTCGGGCCGATGCAAGCGCAGGGCATAGCAGCCATCGGAAAGCCCTGCCGGCAGGAGCATCGTTGCATACGATGGAGCCGGCTGGCGCCAGACCACTCGTCCTGATGCATCGATCACTTCAGCCACAGCGGGCAGCCTATTGCCCAGGTTCAGCGATCCGCTGGTCGGATTCGGATGAAGGAGCGATTCCTCCATGACTTCCAAAACACCCAGGAAGATGCAATAGGGGTCGAGCGGATCGAGGAAATTGATGCGCAGGCAGGCCGTATCGCTGCCGCAGGCGTTCGCGATGGCATAGCAGTAGTCGCCGTCGGGGTCGATCGCGGGGTCGAATACGCCATCCACCGCATCGACGCCATAGAGCCATGCGCCGCCGGGCGCCGGGTCGCCGGGCATCGAATCGAGCATGGTGAACGCAAGGGTCTGCGGGCATATTAGGATCTCGTCTCCATCGCCTGCATAGGCCGGCTGAAGGATGCTCACGGTGAAAACCGCTTCGTCCGAGCCGCAGCCACTTGACAGGGAGTAGGTGTATGTGCCTGGCTGTGATACCTCGGGGCCTTCGCTCCATGTGCCACCCGGTTCGCCGGTGAGCAGGTTCTGCAGGTTGATGGTGCCGCCTTCGCAGATGTGCCCCGTTGAGTCGGCGCCGGCGTCAGGAGCAGTGCCTGCCACTACCTCGAACACGGCCACCTCCTCACCGCAGGAGGTGGTGACCGTGTACGTGTATGTGCCTTCGGCAATTACTACGGGTCCTTCGCTCCATGATCCACCTTCCTGACCGTTCATCAGCGCGTCGAGGTCCACCGATTCGCCGGGGCAGATGGCGATCGTGGCACCGGAACCGGCATCAGGATCATCTCCGTAAGCCACGGTATAGGTGAAGATCTGGGTGCCTCGTACCGGGCACGCGTCATCCTGTGCAGTCAGCGTGAACAGGTAAGTGCCCTGCGTGGCGCCTCCCCCGAAGCAGATGGTGACGACGGCCGGGTTCGCGCCATTCACATTGAAACTAGCGCCGGGTATCGCTGATTCGATATTGCTTGTGATCGAGAGTGTCTGCGCACCATCGGGATCCACGATCACCGCATCGACGCACGAGTTGCCGCAGGCCTCGAGCGAATAGGGGCCGGTAATGGACGCCAGACCGATGGCATTCTCTAGCACGCCGCTGTCGGCATCGGGCACCGCATTGTCGCAGACCTGGGCGATGAAGGGGAAGTCGCGCGTGATGGTGCCCCGTAGAACGCCGTTCGCATCGCGCACGTCCACAGCGATCACGCACACGATGTAGCCCTGGGCCAGCGGGGTGAAGGTGATCTGGCCCGTCAGGCTGTCTATTGCCAGCCCGGTGTAGGGTTCGGCTCCATTGAACGGCGACTGGTACGTCACCGGCTGGATGTCAAGATTGAACGGATCCGCGTTGAGCAGCCGACGGGCATCGATGAGGCGGAAGCGCAGCTCCTGGCCCTGGTCGAAGAGCACGCCGGGATCGTAGCTCACGTGCTGGTTCACGCATACCAGCGGCGGCGTGTCTTCAACGAATGTCGGAAGCTCTACACAGGCGGGACCGCTGTTATTGACCAATGCTTCAATGTAGATGCCCTGCGATCCCTCCAGATTGAGCGCCGGGTAACGGCAACAGGTGCTCCAGTAGATCCTCCAGAAGTCGCAAGGGCTCAGGAAGACGATCACCTGGTAGGTGTACTCCTCGATGCCCACAAGCGTACCGCCATCGCACGTGGTCTGGCCGGTCTGCCCCTCGCAGATGGGCGAGACGTTGGCTGTGGAGATCAGCGGCATGCTGTTCAGCGAGAAACTCACCCCGCATTCGTTCACGAAGCTGATGCCCTGGTCGATCATGGCGGAGCCGGTGCATTCGCGCCAGAGCTTGAGAGTCACCTCGTACTGGTTGCCGCCGACGCAGCGAACCCCGAGATTGCCGCCAGGTAAATGCTCTGCGAGCGCCGGTAAGGTCGCCAGCAGCAAGGAGAGGGTAAGGATGCGCATGGTTGCCCGTTTGGAGAGGATCGCCAATGTAGCCACCGCATCCGGATGGCCAAATCGGGAGCCTATGGAGCAGCGGCCTGGCGCCCGACTCAGCGAGCCCTGGCTAGCGCCTTCAAGTCCTCCTCGATGAAGCCTTCCTTCTTGCCGAAGATCGCGGCATCGTCCCGCAGGTACATGAGCTCGCCGGTGCCGGCGCTGAACAGCCGCTTGAAGCAGTGCTTGTTCTTGTGGTCGCCAACGGTGATCACCACATCGGAGACGACCTTCGAGCGATCCTGCACTTCAACAGCGCTCGTGATGCCTGCTATTCCGCCGAGCATGAAAGGCGCGGTGTACTGCGCCTTGATGGCCTCAGCGCCGGTCAGGCTCTTATCCAGATGCTCAGTGGCCAGAATCAATTCCGTGTCTCGCACCAGACGCGTGCGGCTGGCATAAAGCCGATCGGCCGTGGCCTTGTCCGTGATCTTGCCGCCCTCAACCAGCTTCAAGTAATCCTGCAGGTGCTTCACGTAGAGCTGCACCAAGATCGCGGCCTTGCCATCGGCGATGGTCCTGTGGTCGATCAGGATCGAGGCCAGTTCCTGCTCTGCCGGGATGCTCGTGAAGCAGTTGGCGGTCTGCTGAAGCGCTTCGCCCTTCTTCTGCTTCCAGCCTTTCACCACGGCCATGAAGGTGCCCTCGAACTTCACCGGGTCCATACGTCGCGTCTTCATCAGGTAGATCTTGTCCGCGCTCAAGGGCTGCATGCCCAGGTCGCTCACGGTGATGAAGTCGATGTCGTTGTTGAGCCGCCATTCCCCCTTCACCCCTCGCATCGCGTGCTCGTTGTAAGGCGAGTCGCCATCGTCGAGCACCACCACCAATTGGGCGGTCTTGGCGGCTGTCACCGCAGCGGCGCTGAACGTGCCGTACTGGGCTTCGACGATGCTGAGCGAGCCGATGCCCGCGAGGACGAGGATTGAGCGGAGGTTCATGCGTTGGGTTTGTTCGCGCCGGGCGAAAGTAGTGCCACTGGACGCGGACCTTTGCGCGCATGAGCACGGGGGTCCAGGAGTCGCCATCGGCGGGAGATGATTGGTTGCGGCGTTGGCTGGATCGCGCTGAAGTGCTCGCATCGACCACTGTCCAGCTACGCAAGGACCTGGCATTGGACGATTCCGAGCTGGTGCAACCGCCTGCCGATGAGGGCGCCTTCGAGGCCCTTCGCGCGCAAGTGCTCCTGGCCCTGGAACGCTGGCAAGGCTCGGACGCGCCCTCCCTCTCCCGGGCCATCAACCGCATCGACCTCACCGAGCGGCAGGTGAATGCCGCCATGGACCGCGGAGGGCTCGGCGACCTGGCCGGCGCCATGGTGCACAGGGCCTTGCAGAAGGTGCTCTCGCGTTTGCGCTACGCGGGCCGGTATTGAGCACGGATACTGTTGCGGCACAAGCGGTTGAACCCTGTTCACAATCCCGAGAACCTCAACCTGCAACCCTCAACGGCCGAGATAACTTCGCCCCGCTTCCATGGATAAGTACTCCTACCTGAGCAACGTCGACAGCGCCTGGCTCGACGAGCTGCACCAGCAATACCTGAAGGACCCGGCGAGCGTGGAGACCGGCTGGGCCCGCTTCTTCGAAGGATTCGAGTTCGCCCGCGCCTTGGAGGGCGGCAGCATCGAAGGTGAAGCTCCGGCGGCTCCGGCTCCCGGCGGCAACGAGCGCTTCGAGAAGGAGTTCCGCGTCATCGAGCTCATCAATGCCTACCGGCAGCGCGGCCACCTCTTCACCAAGACCAACCCCGTGCGCGAGCGCCGCAAGTACGCCCCCACGCTGGACATCGGCAATTTCGGGCTCAGCGATGACGACCTGGACACCCTGTTCAGCGCGGGCAACGAGGTGGGCATCGGCCCGGCACGGCTGCGCGACATCATCGCGCTGCTGGATCAGACCTATTGCCAGAGCGTGGGCGCGGAGTTCATGTTCATACGCACCCCGGAGAAGCGGCGCTGGTTGGTGGAGCGCATGGAGGGCACGCGCAACCAGCCGGACTTCAGCATCGAGCAGAAGAAGGAGATCCTCGAGAAGCTCAACGAAGCGGTGGTCTTCGAGCGCTTCCTGGGCAGGAAGTTCATCGGCCAGAAGCGCTTCAGCATCGAGGGCGCCGAGGCGCTCATCCCCGCGCTCGACACGGTGATCGAGCACGGCGCCGAGCAGGGCATCACCGAGTTCGTCATCGGCATGGCGCACCGAGGCCGCCTCAACGTGCTGGCCAACACACTGCGCAAGAGCTACGATCAGATCTTCAGCGAGTTCGAGGGCAAGGACTACGAGGATGAGGTGGTGGAGGGCGACGTGAAGTACCACATGGGCTACAGCAGCGTGCTGAAGACCAACGCCGGCAAGGAGGTGCGCCTCACGCTGGCCCCGAACCCCAGCCACTTGGAGGCCGTGGGTCCCGTGATGCAGGGGATCTCGCGCGCCATCATCGAGCACGACGACAAATTCCAGAAGGGCATCACCGCGCCGATCATCATTCACGGCGACGCGGCGGTGGCCGCCCAAGGCGTGGTGTACGAGGTGGTGCAGATGGCCGGCCTGAAGGCCTATGAGGTGGGCGGCACCATCCACATCGTGATGAACAACCAGGTGGGCTTCACCACCAACTACATCGACGGGCGCACCAGCACCTACTGCACCGATGTGGCCAAGACCACCCTATGCCCGGTGTTCCACGTGAACGGCGATGATGCCGAGGCCGTGGCCTACACCGTGAAACTGGCCATGGACTACCGCCAGCGCTTCGGCACCGACATCTGGGTGGACATCCTCTGCTACCGCAAGCACGGCCACAACGAGGGCGACGAGCCCAAGTTCACCCAGCCGCTGCTCTACAAGCGGATCGCCGCGCACCCCGACCCCCGGGCCATCTACGTGGAGAGGCTGCAGAACAGCGGCGTGCAGGAGGCGGAGGCCTTGGCCGCCGAGATGGAAGCCTCTTTCACGGCCATGCTCAACGCACGGCTCGATGAGGCCAAGCAGGTGCGCGTGGGCAGGATCACCAACTTCCTCGAGGAGCGCTGGAAAGGCTTCAAGCGCGCCGAGGCCAAGGATTTCCTGAAGTCGCCGGCAACAGATGTGAAGAAGGAAACGCTCCAACTCATCGGCGAGAAGCTCAGCGTGCTGCACCCCGAGGGCAAGACGTTCTTCAGCAAACTGGAGAGGATCCTCGGCGACCGGAAGAACATGATGGAGGCCGGCGTGATCGATTGGAGCATGGGCGAACTGCTCGCCTATGGATCGCTGCTGCTCGAGGGCCATCCCGTGCGCATCACCGGCCAGGACGTGGAGCGCGGCACCTTCAGCCACCGCCACGCCGTGGTGAAGGTGGAGGACAGCGAAGAGGAGTTCATCCACCTGAAGCACATCCGCGAGGGCCAGGCGCTCTTCCAGATCTACAACTCATTGCTGAGCGAGTACGCGGTGCTCGGCTTCGAGTACGGCTACGCGCTGGCAAGCCCCCATGCCCTCACCATCTGGGAGGCGCAGTTCGGCGACTTCGTGAACTGCGCGCAGATCGTGCTCGATCAGTACCTGTGCTGCGCCGAGGAGAAGTGGGGCACGCAGAACGGCGTGGTGCTGCTGCTCCCGCACGGCTATGAGGGCCAGGGCGCCGAGCACAGCAGCGCGCGCATGGAGCGATTCCTTCAGAGCTGCGCGGACCAGAACATGGTGGTGGTGAACTGCACTACGCCCGCCAACCTCTTCCACGCGCTGCGCCGCCAGCTGAAGTGGAATTTCCGCAAGCCGCTGGTGGTGTTCTCGCCCAAGAGCCTGCTGCGCCACCCCAAGTGCGTGAGCAAACTGGAGGAACTCACCAAGGGCGGCTTCCAGGAGCTCATCGACGACTCCGCTGCCGACCCGAAGAAGGTGAAGACCGTGATCTTCGCGCAAGGCAAGATCCACTACGACCTTGCCGAGCACCGCGAGAAGCACACGATCACCGACAGCGCGCTGGTGCGCATCGAGCAGATCCATCCGCTGCCCGTTGAGCAGATGCGCGCGGTGATCAAGAAGTACGGCAAGGCCGAGCGTTACCTCTGGGTGCAGGAAGAGCCGTTGAACATGGGTGCATGGAGCTACATCGCCATGCATTTCAACGACGTGAAATGGCAGGTGCTCGCACGGCCCGCCAGCGGAGCGCCCGCCACCGGAAGCAGCAAGCGCAGCGCGAAGCAGCAGGCCGAGATCATCGAGAAGGCGTTCGCTCCCTTTGTGGCCAAGCAGAAGAAACCGACTACCGCAAAAGCCAGGGCCTGACGCCTGTTGATCCGCTGGAGTCATTCAGGACGCTCAACCCTCACCCCCCCCCAACTCGCCGAAGCGCTTCGCGAAGGCGGTCAACCCACAACCTCTCAACCCGCTCCAATGTCCATCGTAGAGATCAAAGTCCCCAGCCCCGGAGAGAGCATCAGCGAAGTGCGCATCGCCCGCTGGCTTGTGAAGGATGGCGACGTGGTGAGCAAGGACCAGGTGCTGGGCGAGATCGACAGCGACAAGGCCACGCTGGAGCTGAGCGCTGAGGCCGAGGGCAAGGTGCAGCTGCTCGCGAAGGAGGACCAGACGGTGAGCGTGGGTGATGTGGTGGTGAAGGTGGACACGAGCTTCAAGGCGGAAGCGAAGTCCAAGGCGCAGGCGCAGGTGCAGGAGGCAAGAAAGACCGCTCCGAGCGATGCCCCTGCGCCTGCTCCTATTTCAGCAGCGCACACCACGCCCGTCGCGAAAGCGATGCTCGATGAACAAGGCCTGAGCGCAGACAAGGTGAAGGGCAGCGGTCCGAACGGTCGTATCACCAAGAGCGACGTGGCGGCTTATGTGGCGGGCGGGGTGAAGGCCGATGCGATCGCGCTCAACGGCTGGGGCGGCACGCGCAACCAGAACCGCCAGAAGATGACCACCCTGCGGAAGAAGGTGGCCGAGCGCCTTGTCGCCGTGAAGAACCAGACCGCCATGCTCACCACCTTCAACGAGGTGGACATGAGCGCGGTGATGGCTCTGCGCGACAGGTACAAGGACAAGTTCAAGGAGCGGCATGGCGTGAACCTGGGCTTCATGAGCTTCTTCACCAAGGCGGTCACCGAGGCGCTGCGCCTCTTCCCTGCGGTGAACGGCCAGATCGACGGCGATGAACTGGTGATGCACGACTATGCTGATGTCGGCATTGCGGTGAGCTCCCCCAAGGGCCTCATGGTGCCCGTGCTGCGCAACGCGGAGAAGATGTCGTTGGCGGAGATTGAAGCGGGCATCAAGGCCCTCGCGGTGAAAGCGCGCGATGGCAAGCTCAGCATCGACGAGATGACCGGCGGCACCTTCACCATCACCAACGGCGGCGTGTTCGGCAGCATGCTCAGCACGCCCATCCTCAACCCGCCGCAGAGCGCCATCCTGGGCATGCACAACATCGTGGAGCGCCCCGTGGCCGTGAATGGCCAGGTCGTCATCCGCCCCATCATGTACGTGGCGCTCAGCTACGACCACCGCATCATCGACGGCAAGGAGAGCGTGAGCTTCCTGTACAAGGTGAAGGAGATGATCGAGGACCCGCACAAACTGGTGTTCGGCGGCAAGGACCCCGGCGAGGTGCTGCTGGGCCTGTAGGCCCCAACGGGCGGGGCGTTCCATCGCCGTGCGTGCGGCAGCTGCCGCGTGATCGACATGGAACGTGCGGCGGTGACCGGTTCCGCGTAGTTTCGCGGGACAACAACACCCCATGCGCCCGCGCCTCCTTCCCCTGTACCTCGCCGTCCTGATCCCCTGCACATCCCGGGCACAAGGCCTCGCCAACAGCAGCTTCGACCAGTGGAGCACCTCCGTGCTGTACGAACGGCTGCAGGAATGGCGCACCGGGGGCTCCGCGCCGTTCGGTCTGGACAACACCACGCGCGTGGCGGGCGCCTCGGGCACCTACGCCGCCCGCATGGAGACCGTGGTCG
>CAZFBP010000133.1:0-8638 GCA_964517255.1 uncultured Chryseobacterium sp. | reverse complement strand
GGTGATCATGGATATCGGCGCCTCGATGCAGGAGATCACCGGATTGGCGCTGCAGGCTGATGGCAAGGCCCTGGCCGCCGGCTACGCCAACTTCGGAAGCACGGATGACTTCCTGCTTCTGCGGTATGACATCACCGGACAGCTGGATGCCTCCTTCGGCACCGGCGGGGTGGTCACCACGGACTTCGGCCCATTCGCGGACCGTGGCCATGGCCTCCTGATCCAGCCCGATGGAAAGGCTGTGGTGACCGGATTCGCGGTGACCTCCAGCGATATCGATGTGGCACTGGCCCGATACGAGTTGGGTACTATCAACGGCATCCCTGAACCCGGTACCGTGGAAATGAACATGCACGTATGGCCCTCACCGCTTACGCCTTCGTCAGTGGCGTCGTTCTCACTTGCGGAACCCGCAACGGTCAGCGCCAGGCTCTTCGATGCGCAGGGCAGTCTGGTCCTGGACTTGATGTCAGGTCAACAGCTCGCAGCAGGGGCGCACCGGATCGCGCTGGACGGGGCGCAGCGCCTGGCCCATGGGATCTATACGTTGATCCTGCGAAGCACCGCCGGCGTTGCGGAGGTGAACGTGGTGCGTTGATGAGCATGGTCGCAGGTTGATCGACGGACGGAGGGGCACAACACTCATTGCGGCCACTGGCCAACCGTCCTTCAGTTCATATTACGCTGTTGTGGTGTGTACCACTTGCACCTTGCCGTACGGATCCGGCTTGCAGGCGGGAATTAGGTGGTAGAGCAGCCACCCTTGGAGAGAGGGGGTGTTCTACCCCACGATGATGTCCTCCACCACGACCACCGGCTTGCCATTCCGCAGCTGAACCACCAGCTCCACGGTGCTGCCCGATCGGCCGCCTTTGGTGTAAAGGTCCAACGAGAGCTCGAAGGCATCGGGCACGTTGCGCACGGCGCGCGGGTTGATGTCGCGCCAGTTGTTCTCTGGTGGCATCACCAGCGCCGACCGGATGTCGTCAACCGCGCCTTCCATGTCGTCGGCGCTCAGTCCGCCGCCCCCTGAGGCTGCTTCCAATTCGGCGAAGCGTCGCTCCACGAGCAGCTTCATCACGTGCCTGGCGACGAGGGTGAGGTCACTAGGGCTCATGGGTGCATCTCCGGTGCGTGAAGGGCATTCAACCTCCAACCCTCAACCTTCCTGCACCACAGCCGGACAACCTTCAACTTGGGCTCAGTTGGCCACCTCGCTCATGAACTTCAGCCGCATCATGCGCAGCTCCTCCTCGCTGAAGTCGCCGGCGAACTCTTTGTGCGCTGCCTCGATGTCGTCCGTTTCTGCGTTGCGGAAGTAGTCCATGATGTCCTGCTGGGCATCGGGCTCCAGGATGTCGTTGATCTGGTAGCTGATGTCGAGCTTGGTGCCACTCATCACGATGCTCTCGAGCTCGGTGAGGAATGCGGGCATGTTCAGGTTCTTGCTGCGGGCGATGCCTTCGAGCGGGATGCGCTTGTCGATGTTCTGGATGATGTGCACCTTGTTGCTGCTCTTGTTCACCACGTTGCGCACGGTGACCTCGGCCTCGCGCTCGATGTCGTTCTCCTCCACGTACTTGGCGATGAGGTCGATGAAGGGCTTGCCGAATTTCTGCGCCTTGCCCGGCCCCACGCCGGTGATCTGCGTGAGTTCCTCGATGGTGATGGGGTAGCGCATGGTCATCTCCTCCAAAGACGGGTCCTGGAAGAGCACCCAGGGCTGCAGCTTGAGCTTGTGGCCTTGCTGCCGGCGCAGGTCCTTGAGCATGGCCATCAGTTTCTCATCGGCGGCGGCTCCCGCGCGCACGATGGGCTCATCGTCGGTGTCGCCTTCGTACTCGCCGTACTCGCGCTCCTTCACGAACTTGATGGAGACGGGCTTGGCGAGGAACTTCCTGCCCTGCTCGGTGAGGCTGAGGTTGCCGTAGGTCTCGATGTCCTTGTGGAGGTAGGCGCCCACCACGGCCTGGCGCACGATCGCCATCCAGTAGTGGATGTCCTTCTCATCGCCCTCGCCATAGACCTTGAGCTTGTCGCCCTTGTAGTTCTTGATCTCGCTGGTCTCGGTGCCGGTGAGCAGGTCGCAGATGAATTTGGAGCGGTGGCGCTCCTTGCTCTCCTTCACGGCGCGCAGCACCAGGGCTAGGTCGTCCTTGGCCTCGAACTGCTCGCGCGGGTTGAGGCAATTGTCGCAGGCCTTGCAGTTGGCCTTGTCGTACACCTCGCCGAAGTAATAGAGCAGGAATCGGCGGCGGCACATGCTGGTCTCGGCGAAGCTCACGGTATCGGCCAAGAGCTGGCGGCCGATCTCCTGCTCCGCCACGGGCTTGCCCTGGAGGAATTTCTCGAGCTTCTCGATGTCCTTGTAGGCATAGAAGGCCACGCACTTGCCTTCGCCGCCATCGCGCCCGGCGCGGCCGGTCTCCTGGTAGTAGCTCTCGAGGCTCTTGGGGATGTCGTGGTGGATCACGAAGCGCACGTCGGGCTTGTCGATGCCCATGCCGAAGGCGATGGTGGCGCAGATCACGTCCACGTCCTCCATCAGGAAGCGGTCCTGGTGGTCGGCGCGCTGCACGGCGTCCATGCCGGCATGGTAGGGCAGGGCCTTGATGCCGTTCACGTTGAGCATCTGGGCGGTCTCCTCCACCTTCTTGCGGCTGAGGCAATAGACGATGCCGCTCTTGCCGCTGGTCTGCTTGATGAAGCGGATGATCTCGCGCTGCACGTCTTTCTTGGGGCGGATCTCGTAGTGGAGGTTGGGCCGGTTGAAGCTGGCCTTGTACACCACGGCATCGTCGATGTCGAGGTTCTTGAGGATGTCCTCCTGCACTTTCTCGGTGGCCGTGGCGGTGAGGGCGATCACGGGCACGCCCTTGATCTCGTTGAAGATGGCGCGCAGGCGGCGGTACTCGGGGCGGAAGTCGTGGCCCCACTCGCTGATGCAGTGCGCCTCGTCGATGGCGAAGAAGCTGATTTTGATGTTGCGCAGGAACTCGGTGTTCTCCTTCTTGGTGAGGCTCTCGGGGGCCACATAGAGGATCTTGGTGCGGCCGTCGGTGATGTCCTTGCGCACTTGCAGGGTCTCATTGCGCGAGAGGGAGCTGTTGAGGAAATGGGCCACGCCCTCCTGCTCGCTGAAGCCGCGCAAGGCGTCCACCTGGTTCTTCATCAGGGCGATCAACGGGCTCACCACGATCGCGGTGCCGTCCATCATCAGGGCGGGCAGCTGGTAGCAGAGGCTCTTGCCGCCGCCGGTGGGCATGATCACGAAGGTGTTGCGACCATCCAGCACGGTTTGGATGACGGCTTCCTGCTCGCCCTTGAATTTCTTGAAGCCGAAGAATTGCTCGAGCGCCTCTTTGGGCGTCAGTTCTACTTTGATCATCGATAGGGGTTGGCCGGAGCTAACGGCCTGCTGATTGAACGCTCGAATGTATGGCAACGCATCGATCCGGTCGGCATGCCGCCGCCAACGTTCGTTAAGCGGCGGGAATGCTGAACGCGATGCGATGCGCTGACCGCTCCGCGCAGCCCCGCGGAACCGGCTTCTATCTTTGGCCGGGGCCATTGTGCCCGATCCCCATAAGTTGTCGAGGCCTGGCAATGAAATGACCTTTCTGGAGCATCTGGAGGTGCTCCGTTGGACCTTGGTGCGCTCGGCCATCGCCGTGGCCGTTGGCTTCGTGCTGGCCTTCATCTTCAAGACCTTCCTCTTCGAGCAGGTGGTGCTGGCCGCGCGCGATCCGCGGTTCGTCACCTACCGGGGCTTCTGCCGGATCGGCGAGTGGCTGGGCATGCCCGAACTCTGCATCACCGAGTTGGGCTTCACCTTGCAGAACCTGCCCGTGAGCGGCCAGTTCATGACACACCTCACCGTGGCCTTCGTGGGCGGCTTCATCCTGGCCTTCCCGTACATCCTTTGGGAGGTCTGGCGCTTCATCGGCCCTGGCCTGCGTGAGCGTGAGCGGAAGGCCACACGTTCGTTCGTGGCGGCAGGCTCGCTGCTCTTCATCCTCGGCGTGCTCTTCGGCTACTACTTGCTGGCGCCGCTCACCGTGCAGTTCTTCGGCAATTACCAGGTGAGCCCTTCGGTGGCCAACAATTTCGCGCTGGAGAGCTTCATCGGCATCGTGACGCAGGTTACTGTATGGACGGGGCTGGTCTTTGAGATGCCGCTGGTGATGCACGTGCTGAGCCGGCTGGGACTGGTGGGGCCGGGCATGCTGCGGAACTACCGGCGCCACGCTTTCGTGGGCATCCTGGTACTGGCCGCCATCCTCACCCCGCCGGACATCATCAGCCAGATCATCGTGGCAGGTCCGCTCATGCTGCTCTACGAGGCGGGCATCCTCATCAGCGCGCGCAATGAACGGCTGCGGCTGCGCGAGGCATCAACGGCAAGCATGGCGCACGCATGATCCGATTCGCCCTGCGTGCCCTGCCCTGCGCCCTTGTCATGGGCTGGTGCTCCGCTGCCATGGCCCAGAGCACGCGCGTCAGCGGCACCGTCTCCGACGCTTCCACCGGCGAGACGCTGCCGGGCGTCAACATCCTCTTCCGCGACAGCCGCGTGGGCACCACCACCGACATCGACGGCAAGTACGCCATCGACACCTACTACGCCACCGACAGCCTGCTCTTCTCCTTCATCGGCTACGTGCCGCGCAAAGTGTCCGTGCGCAAGGACAAGACGCAGGTGATCGACGTGAAGCTGGAGCCCAGCGCGACCGCGCTGGAGGAAGTAGTGATCAAGCCCAGCGGCGTGAACCCCGCCTTCGAGATCCTGCGTCGCGTGGTGCGCAGCAAGCCCGCCAACAACCGTGAGAAGCTCGAGGCGTACAGCTACGAGGCGTACAACAAGGTGGAGTTCGACCTCAACAACATCAGCAAGGAGTTCACCGAGCGCAAGCTCTTCCGGCCCTTCGCCTTCATCTTCGATTACATGGACAGCACCGGCGCCAAGCCCTACCTGCCCATCTTCATGACCGAGAGCCTCAGTGAAGTGCTCTACCGCCAGAAGCCGCGCGCGCGCCGGGAGTTCATCCGCGGCACCAAGGTGAGCGGCGTGGAGAACGAGAGCATCTCCCAGTTCATGGGCGACATGTACCAGAACGTGAACATCTACGACAACTTCCTGGTGATCTTCGGGCGGAACTTCATCAGCCCCATCGCCGATGGCGGCAAGGGCTTCTACGATTACTACCTCACCGACAGCGCCTTCGTGGGCAAGTTCTGGTGCTACCGCCTCGACTTCGCCCCGAAGCGCCCACAGGAACTGGCCTTCGCCGGCACCATGTGGATCAACGACACCACCTACGCCGTGCGCAGCATCGAGGCGGGCATCCCGGACAAGGCCAACCTCAACTTCGTGCAGGGCTTCTGGGTGAAGCAGCAGTACGACCAGGTGCGCCCCGAGGTGTGGATGCTCACGCGCGATGAGCTCGTGGTGGACCTGAACCCCGTGAAGGACACGGGCAAGCCGAACAAGCGCCAGCTCCAAGGCCTCTATGGCCGGCGCACCGCCATGTACCGCGACTTCAGCATCAATGAACTGAAGGAAGCCGCGATGTACGAGGGCGCCGACGAAGTGGTGATGGCCATCGACCCGCTGAGCCTCGGCGCCGACTACTGGGTGAGCAACCGCCATGAGCAGCTCACGCAGAAGGAGAGCGACATCTACCACATGGTGGACACGATGAAGACCATCCCGCGCTTCCGCACCTACATCGACATCGTGAACACGGCCATCACCGGGTACTACCCGATGGGCAAGGTGGAACTCGGGCCCTACTTCACCACTTACAGCTTCAACCCGGTGGAAGGGAACCGCTTCCGCCTGGGCGTGCGCACCAGCAGCCAATGGAGCCGTCGGCTCGAGCTGGAGGGCTACGCGGCCTACGGCACCACCGATGAAGTGTTCAAGTACGGCTTCGGGGCGAAGGGCTTCGTCACCAAGGAGCCGCGCCTCATCGCAGGCGCTTACTACCGGTACGACATGGAGCAGCTCGGCCAGAGCACCGATGCTTTCCGCCAGGACAACATCCTCTCCAGCACCTTCCGCCGCACGCCCAACAACAAGCTCACCATGGTCGATGAGTGGCGCGCCTACCTGGACCGCGAGTGGTTCATGGGCTTCAGCAGCATGGTGATGCTGCGCCGCCGCGAGCTCTTCCCGCGCGGCACCCTTGAGTACCCCATTGTGAACGACGCGCAGGAGAAGGTGCTCCTCAGGAGCATCACCACCACGGAGGCCATCTTCAGCACCCGCTTCGCCTACAAGGAGAAGTTCGTGGCAGGCGATTTCACGCGGGTGAGCCTCGGCACACGCTACCCTGCGCTCGAGGTCTTGGTGGCCAAAGGCCTTCAAGGCGTGCTCGGCGGCGATTACGACTACACCAAGCTCAGCGCGCGCCTCTACCACCGGGTGCCGCTGGGCACCTTCGGCTTCCTCCGCTACTGGCTTCACGCCGGCCAGGTCTTCAGCGAGCCGCTTGCCTACCCGCTGCTCATCCTCCATGCCGGCAACGAGACCTTCTACTTCGATGAGCTCGCCTTCAACACCATGAACTACTTCGAGTTCGTCAGCGACCGCTACGCCAGCATCTATGTCGATCACCACTTCGATGGCCTCTTCCTCAACCGGATCCCCCTCTTCCGCCGGTTGAAGTGGCGCGAGGTGGTGGGCGGCAAGGCCGTGGTGGGATCGCTCTCGCGCAAGCACTTGGGCGAGATGGAGCTGCTGCCCTTCACCTTCGACCTCAGTGACGGGCCGTTCGCCGAAGTGAGCCTGGGCGTCGAGAACATCCTGAAGATGCTGCGCGTGGACATGGTGCGCCGCCTGACCTACATGGACCACGCCAACACCAAGCCCTGGGCCTTCCGGGTGCGCATGAACGTGACCTTCTGATGCTGCGAACCGACAACGTGATCAAGCGCTACAAGGGCCGCACCGTGGTGGGCGGCGTGAGCGTGCAGGTGAGCCAAGGGGAGATCGTGGGGCTGCTCGGGCCGAACGGCGCGGGCAAGACCACCACCTTCTACATGATCGTGGGGCTCATCAGGCCGAACGCCGGCCGCGTGCTGCTCGACGATACCGACATCACGGACCTCGCGATGTACCGTCGCGCCAAGCTCGGCATCGGCTACCTGCCGCAAGAGGCCAGCGTGTTCCGCAAGCTCAGCGTGGAGGACAACATCCGCGCGATCCTGGAGATGACCGGCAAGACGAAGCGTGAGCAGGAGATGAAATTGGAGCAGCTGCTCGAGGAGTTCAGCCTGAAGCACGTGCGCAGGAGCATGGGCGATGTGCTCAGCGGCGGCGAGCGGCGCCGCACGGAGATCGCGCGCGCGCTGGCCAACGAGCCGCGTTTCATCCTGCTCGATGAGCCCTTCGCCGGCGTGGACCCGATCGCCGTGGAGGACATCCAGAGCATCGTGTCGCAACTGAAGGAGCGGAACATCGGCGTGCTGATCACCGACCACAATGTGAACGAGACCCTCAGCATCACCGATCGCGCCTACCTGCTCATCGAAGGCAACATCTTCCGACAGGGCACCGCCGAAGAGCTCGCGGGCGATGAGCAGGTGCGCCAGCGCTACCTCGGCAAGAACTTCGAGTTGAAGCGCAAGCGCTGAACGATCATGCCGCACGCCTGCGCGATGCGATCAGGCATGCCGCGATGAAGGCCAGCTGCGCGATCAGCATTTCGTGGAAGAGGTTGTCCTGCTGCCAGGTCGCGGTGAGGATGAAGAAGCGGTAGGCACAGATCGCGACGATTATCGTGATGCCGATGAGCGCGATGGCCTTCACCGGCGATCGGAAGACGCCCAGCAGGCCGGTCCATCCGCAATGCTGATCCAATTCGGCCTGTAGCACGGTGCCCAGCCAAGGCCAGGCGATCACCAACGGCAGCGCAAAGAGCCGTGCCTCACGCGCATAGCCGCCGACCAGCACGAGCGGGACATTGAGCGCGAGCACCATGATGAATCCACGGAACCAAGCAGGCGGCAAAGCGATTCGTTGCCGGATCAGCAGGAATAGTGGCAGCGCGAGTACCAGCACCAAGAAGCCGATGGTCTCGCCGATGCGCTCAGCGCTGAAGTTGAAGGAGAGGTAGTCGGCGCGGCGCGCTAGATCCGTTGAGAGGGCCGATACTGACGTGCCATGCGGTGCGATCATCAACCATGCGATGAACAGCGCCACGGATACCAGCGAAGCGATGATGGTGAGCTTCCGCTTGGACGCGATCAAGATGCAAGCAGGCAGCAATAGAAGAGAGGTCTCGCGCGCCATCAGCGCGATCATGAGAACGGGCACGTACACGACCCAGCGCTGATGCAGCAGTGCGAGCAATGCGGCCAAGGCCGCAGCGTACTGGATGGGCTCATCGTAGGTGTAGAGCGGATCGAACCACGCGCAGAGCACGGTGGGCGAACCGTGGAAGAACGCTTGCGACCACAAGGCGCTGCGCTCGCCGAGGCCCAGGCGCATCGCGATCAAGAACACGAGCACACCCGCGATGAAGAAGCCGATCAATCCAACGGCGATGAAGGCTTGTTTCGGCGTGAGGCCGATGGCGGTGAGCGCTCCGATGCTGATGGTGGTCCACGGCCGGCGAGCGAAAGCAGGATCGCT
>CAZFBP010000132.1:0-8641 GCA_964517255.1 uncultured Chryseobacterium sp. | reverse complement strand
CCCACCCCGACCTGGAACTCCTGTGCGACCCCAGCCACATCGCCGGCAGCACCGAGCGCATCGGCGCCGTGGCCCAGCAGGCGCTCGACCTGGGCTTCTCCGGCCTCATGGTGGAAGTGCACCCGGAACCCGCCGCGGCACGCAGCGATGCGGATCAGCAATTGGACCCTTCGGGCTTCGGCAAACTGCTGGACGAGCTGATTTTCCGCCAGGCCGCACCCACCCCGGGCATGCACGATCGGTTGGAGGAATTGCGCGACCTCATTGACCAATTGGACGAGGAGATCGCCCAGAAGCTCGGCGCCCGCATGGACATCGCCGAGCGCATCGGCGACCATAAGCGCGCCCACAACGTGGCCATCCTGCAGCCCGAGCGCTGGGAGCGCATCATGCGGCGCCAGCTCCGGCTGGCCGGCCACTTGGGCCTGAGCGAGGCCTTCGTGCGCGAGCTCATGGATGCCGTGCACCGGGAGAGCATCCGTCGCCAGACCTTGGAGGGTGCCCAGGAGGCGTCCATAGGATCCGAAGAAGGCTCGGCGAAGGGCGCCTAGGCGGGTTCGGCCATTCTTCTACATTCGGCGCGCCTGCAAGCGCTCATTTCCCGGAACCTAAACCAAACCCATCACATGACCGGACGCATTACTCTCTTGGCGATAGCCTGCGCGCTATTGCCCAGCTGGCTGCACGCGCAGCTCTCTTTCACCAACAGCACCTCCATGATGGGCGCCAGTGTGAGCGGCGGCTGCATGGGGGTGGTTGACATGAACGGCGATGGCCGCGATGACATCCTGAAGCTCGACAACGCGCGCAACTGCAAAGTGGATTACCAGAACGCTGATGGCACCTTCACCACGGTGGGGTACGGCGACATGAGCGGAAGCGGCCAATGGGGCTTCGCTGCGGCCGATGTGGACAACGATGGACACAAGGACGTGATCAGCGGCGGCAGCTACGATGGTGTCCACTACCGCCGCATCACCGGCATCGGCGCCAGCACCATCGTTGACCTGAACAACGGCAGCCTCTTCACCCAGTGCGTGAACATCGCCGACATCAACAACGACGGCCACAACGATTACTGGTCGTGCCATGACGACGGCGCGCCCAAGCAGTGGCTCAACGACGGCGGC
This sequence comes from uncultured Chryseobacterium sp., assembly GCA_964517255.1. GTDB lineage: Bacteria > Bacteroidota > Bacteroidia > Flavobacteriales_F > PHOS-HE28 > PHOS-HE28. The sequence continues at coordinate 7,511 of CAZFBP010000132.1, read as the reverse complement.
GGCAACCTCTCTTATGCCGACATCATCGACTACACCACCAATCCCGCGAGTGATATGAGCGGGAACTACGGCAGCGTATGGACCGACTTCGACAACGATGGCGACTTGGACCTCTACGTGGCCCACTGCCGCCAGGGCGTTAACGATCCGGACGACCCGCGCCGATGGAACCGCCTCTTCGTGAACGATGGCAGCAACAACTACACGGACCAGGCCGAGGACTACGGCGTGCAGATCCGTTACCAGAGCTGGACCGCCGACTTCGGCGACATCGACAACGACGGCGATTTCGACATGGTGGTGACCAACCACGACAACGACATCCAACTCTTCGAGAACGACGGCACCGGCCACTTCACCGACGTCAGCGCCGGGAGCGGCCTGGATTTCGGCGGCTTCATGCTCCAGAGCAAGTTCGCGGACTTCGACAACGATGGATTCGTGGACATCCTCATCGCTGGCGGCGTGGAGTATTACTTCAAGAACGACGGCGACGGCACCTTCACCCGCATCACGGGACTTTTCCCCAGCAACAAGGCGATGCACAGCTTCGCCACCGGCGACCTCAACAACGACGGATTCGTGGATGTCTTCGCCAATTACGGCAGCAACTACATCACTGCGGATAATGCGAACCCCGACCGCCTCTGGATGAACAATGGCAACGACAACCACTGGTTCGGTGTGCGCTTGCAAGGCACTACCAGCAACCGTGATGCGGTCGGCGCCCGCATGACCATCACCGGGCCTTGGGGCACGCAGATCCGCGAAGTGCGCGCCGGCGAGAGCTACGGCATGGTGACCACCTTCGCAGGCATGTTCGGGCTCGGTGCCCACACCACCATCCCCACGCTCACCGTGAAGTGGCCCAGCGGTCTGGTGGAGACTTTCAACGACCTCGCCGCCGACCAGTACATCAACATCATCGAGAACACCTGCATCAGCCCCACCGCGTTGATCGCCCCTGTTGGCGACCCGATCCTGTGCGGCAGCGGGGACCAGGTGGTGCTCGAGGCCAACGCGGGCTTCAACTATACCTGGAGCACCGGAGCCACCAGCCAGTCCATCACCGTGACCACTGCGGGCAGCTATAGCGTCACCATCGACGATGGCAGCGGCTGCACCGCCAACGCCAGCTACTTCGTGCAGGCCAGCCCCGATGAGACGCCCACCGTATCGGCCGATGGCCCCACGACCTTCTGCGAGGGCAATTCCATCTCCCTCACCAGCACGGCCGCCAATGGCTACACGTGGACGGGCGGCGGCACCACCCAGAGCATACAAGTGACCGCTTCAGGAACGTACACCGTCACCATCCAAGGCTCGTGCGACGCTTTCACCAGCACGCCCGTCGTGGTCACCGTGCTCGACGCCGCTGATGCCCCGACCGCCAACGATGTCACCATCCCCGTGCCGGGCACCGCCGAGCTGAACGCGACAGGCACGAACGTGAATTGGTACGACGTTCCCGCGGGCGGCACACCCATCGGCAGCGGCAACAGCTACACCACCCCGTTCCTCAGCACGAACACCACGTTCTATGTTACCGATGGCATCATTCACGGTGGCGGGCAATGGAACGGCGGTCCTGCGGACAGGCTCACCACGGCAGCGCCCGGTGCGTACCACACCAATGCGGACAACTACCCTGTCTTCGATGCCTACGAGCCTTTCACCATCGTACGGGTGAAGGTGTACGCCGGCGGCGCGGGCAATCGTACCGTGGCGTTGATCGATCGCGCTGATGGCTCAACCGTAGCATCGCAGGTCATCAATATCCCCGACGGCGAGAGCTACATCGATCTGGGCTACCAGGTGCCCGCTCCCGGCGAGTACGGCCTGCGCGTGGTGGGCGGCAACCCGCAGCTCTGGCGCGATGGCAACGGCAGCAATCCGGCCTACCCGTACCAGCTCGGCACCGTGGGCTCCATCATCAGCAGCAGCGTCACCGGCGCCAACGCCCTGAACTTTTACTACTTCTTCTACGATTGGGAGGTGGAGGCCGCTGGCACGCTGTGCGAGAGCGCACGTGTTCCGGTGGACGTGACCATCGCCACCTTGGGCATCGGTGAGGCCAGCGCCAGCGGCCTGCGCGTGTTCCCGAACCCGGCTACCGGCGTCCTGAGCATCGATGCGCAGCGTCTCGGCGGCGTCAGCGCCATCGAGCTGATTGACGTGACCGGCCGTGCCGCCCGCTCCGTCGGCGCGAATGCCTATGGCGTTGCGAACATGCCGCTCAACGGCATCGCCGCTGGCGAGTACACCGTGCGCGTTCAGCACGCGGCCGGCGTGAGCCATGTGCGCGTGTTGGTGCAGTAGGGTTGCCGAAACTGTTGAGCGAGCCCCGCGATCCGTCGCGGGGCTCGCTGCTTCGGCTGGAACATGAGCGCAGCCGCCTTTCGCGTGGCGGCTACCTTCGGCCGCGTGAGCGCATTACTTGGGTACATCGCGAGGAAGGGCAACGGTGCACCGGGCACAGGCGCGCTGCGCACTCTGCCCGCCGGGCGCACCACGGGTGCCGCCAAGGTCGATGGCGCCAAGAGTGACCGGCCCCTCAGCTCCGCATCGCATGCACTCCGTTGAAGAAGCCCGGCGCATCTGCGCGCAGCAAGTGACGCTGCTGCCCGCCGAGTTCCTTCGCTTGGAACAGGCCGTGGGCGCCTGCCTTGCGGAAGACGCCTTCGCGCTGGACGATCATCCGCGCATGGATGTGAGCGCGGTGGACGGCTACGCCGTGGGTGACGCCGATGGCCCGTGGCGGATCGAAGGGAGCATCGCAGCGGGAGCGGTCATGGAAGGCGAGCTCTCCGCAGGGCGATGCGCGCGCGTCTTCACCGGTGCCGCGCTGCCGGTCGGCTGCTTCGCCGTGGTGATGCAGGAGCATGTGCGGGCCGAGGGCGACCTGATCGTGCACCAGCGGGGGGCGCTGGCTCCCATGACGAACATCCGCCGCCAAGGCGAGGCGCACCGCGTTGGCGAGCTGCTCATGGCCAAGGGCCTGCGCATCACGGCGGCGGGCGTGGGACTGCTCGCCTCGGGCGGCATCGACGAGGTCATGGTGACGCTGGAGCCGCACGTGTGCGTGGTGCGCACGGGGGATGAATTCATCGGCCCGGACCGCCAAGGCCCAGGCCTCATCCACTCCAGCAACGAGCGCTTGCTGGTGGCCTCCCTCCGCGAGGCGTGGTTCTCCGCTGAGGAGCCTCCCTTCACCGCCGGCGATACGGTGGACGAGATCCGCTCGGCCTTGGAGCAGGCCCTGGCCGCAGGCGATGCGGTGATCACTACCGGCGGCGTCTCCGTGGGCGATCACGACCATGTGCGGCTGGCCTTGGAAGGGATGGGCGCTGTGATCCACTTCCATGGCGTGGCCCAGAAGCCCGGCAAGCCCATGCTCTTCGCCAGCGTGAACGGCAGGCCCGTGTTCGGGCTGCCGGGCAACCCGCGCGCTGTGCTCGTGTGCTGGCACGCCTACGTGAAGCCCTTCCTGCGCGCCATGCAGGGCGATTCGAGCGCATGGAACGCGCTGCCGCGCGCAAGCCTGGCGCACGCCGTTCGGCTGAAGGGCGAGCGCGCCGAGTTCCGCGCCGCGCAAACGCGCGATGGGCGGCTGCACCTGCTCCCGGATGAGGGATCGCACATGCTCGCCACACTGGTGCATGCCGACGCGCTCGCCTGCTTCCCGGCCGCGATGACCAGCGCGGAAGCGGGCGACCTGATCACCTTCATACCGCTGCGCGCGGCATGAAGGGCCAGGGCTGGACCGGCGTGGTGCTCGCTGGCGGACGCAGCTCCCGCATGGGGCGCGACAAGGCGCTGATCGAGGTCGATGGACGCATGCTGCTGGATCGCGCGCTGGACAAGCTCGATGCGCACTGCATTGAATTGCTCGTGATCGGCGAGCCAGAGAAGTACGGCCATGCGGGCCCCTGCGTGATAGCCGATGAATGGCCGGGCAAAGGCCCATTAGGTGGCATCGCAACCGCCATGCGCTACGCCAGCAACGACAGGTTGCTGGTGATCGCCTGCGACATGCCCGCGCTGAATGAGCGTCTCTTCGACGTGCTGAAGGCGCTGCTGGGCCCTGCTGCCGATGCCGTGGTGCCGCGCCACGAAGGACGGATCGAGCCGTTGGCCGCGGCCTACCATCGCAGCGCGCGGCCGGCTTTCCGCCGCTGCGTAGAGCTCGATGTGCTGAAGATGAGCGATGCGCTGAGCCAAGTACGAACCAGTTTCATCGAGGTGATCCCGGGCAGCGACGGTTGGCCTGAGCACCTGTTCAGGAACATCAATGCGCCAGGTGATCTGTAGGGCCGTGGTCGCGATTCCGTTGGTCGCGTCTTTCCGGGAATCATGGTGCTAGACAGGTTCGCGGCTCCCTTCCGTGCGATGAGGGGAAATAGCAGGAGGTCGTGCCCAGGCTGTGGTTGTGGTGCGCGTCAGCCTTCGCCTTGCTCGATCAGGCCGAACTCTTCAGGCGTAATGTTGTAGAGGGAACAGACAGCTTTCTCGATTCGACGCTTGATCTGAAGGCGCAACTCTTGGTTCTCGCTCACTTGGCGAGGGGTCTCCGAACCCTGTTCCGTCAGATTCACTTCAATGGCTTGACCAACGAAGTTCACCAGTTGCATCATCTCCGCCGATTCTCGAACACCCTTGAACACGGCAGGCATTGGCAGGGCTTCCAGGTATTTCCCCTTGATGCGATGCTCGGGGAATCGGGAAGCATAGTATGCGCTCAGCAAATCACTGTTCAGCACAGCGAGCAAGCATTCAATGGGCGTGGCACTGCTCTTAGGCAAGACGTTGTGAAGTGTTCCATCCGTATGGATCGGGTCGGCGGTGATGGTGGCCACCAATCTGTCCTTCAGCTTCAGGTTCCTGATTGCCTGAAGGAGGATTCGAGGCGCAGAGGAATAGATGCGCGGGTTCTTTGTTCCGCCAACGATTCGGTCATTGGCGAAGTTGAACCAGTGCTGCGGCTGTGGGATGCCATAACGTGAAATGTCGCGACCATGTAAAATCGGGTCTGGGCTTTTCATGGTGCGCTTTTCGGATAGCAGGTCGTTGCTTTCCAGCACCAAACCCAGATGGACGGAAGCAACGTCAGACAAACTGATAGTTGCCTCCTCCATCTTCGTGAACACGGCTTCGACCCCAGCATTCGCCTTGAAATGCAGACCGCCATCAATGGAAGCCCTCACTTCGGCGTAAGGCACGCGCTCATGGTCAGAGGGAGGGTCGTGCATGGAGACCTTCGTGCACTGACGGATCACCGCATGGCCTGTTCGGCTGGTCGCATTCTGTGCGACGAAGATCACGGAGTCCAACTTGGCATCTTTGAAGACCTTCTCATTCTTCAGCATGATCAGGCTCTTGAGCCGCAGGTCGTCAATCAGAATGCGACGCAGCGGCCCCATGTGAACACCGCCGAGGAATGAGTTCGGAACAATGAAGGAGAATAGGCCACCCGCGTTCAACAGGGTTGATGACCGCTCGATGAACATCGCGTAAGCCTCAGCCTTGTACCGTGCGGCCCGGTAAGCCTTCTGAAGGAAGCGGAATTGCTCCTCATCAAGGAAGCCGGAGACCTTGAAGTAGGGCGGATTTCCGATGATGGCATCAAAGCCATCCCGCTTACCGTATTGCATGGCAGGCTCTGCGACGCTGTCGATGCCCTGCTTGCGCAAGAGCTCGTCCGCTCTTCGCCTTTGCTCTTCAGCCTCCTGTTTCACCCGCCTTGCCTGTATCAGCAATTCCTGTTGCACATCCGGCTTGGCGATGCTGAACGCTGACGGGAAGGCTCGTCTCCAACTCAATGGTCGGATGCGCTTGCGGTCGTCCAGGTCGATGAGGCCGTCGAAGTAGTTCCAATCGATCAAGCTGTTCCCGCACAGCACGTTCTCTTCCAGCGAAGGCAGCACGCGCTCGTGCTCGAAGGCGAGGCTGTGCTGGATGCTCGCGGCCGTTTCGCCCTCCATGCACTTGAGCAGCAGGCTGAGCTTGGTCACCTCAACCGCGTTGGCGTCGAGGTCCACGCCATGGATGTTGTTCGTCAGGATCGCCTTCTTCACGGCGCTCGTGAGCTCACCGTCGGGACGCAGCACTTCATCACGTTTCCGTCCTTTGGCCGGTGCGTGCTCGCGGTAGTACCGCTTGTGCCAGTCGAGCAGGTACTGGTACGCGCCCAATAGGAAACTGCCGCTGCCGCAGGCGGGGTCCAATACCTTCAGTTCCCTCACCTCCTTCGGCGTGCGGCCCTTCACCAGGTCGCCCACGGTGCGCTCCACGATATAATCCACGATGTACTGCGGGGTGTAGTACACGCCGCCGGCCTTGCGCACCTCGGGCTTCTCCTCGATGCGCGCGCGGTGTGCGCTGTCGATGCGGATGCGCTTGCCCAGGAACTGCTCGTAGGCGCTGCCAAGGATCTCCACGCTGAGCACGCTGAACTCGTAGGGGCTCTTCGGGTAGTAGAGCTCGTCCACGATCGTCTTCACCACCTTGTTGTCGATGATGATTCCTTCGCTGAGCGCATCCTTCTTCATGTCGAAGAGGCCGCTGTTGTACTTGAGGTCGGCCCGGCGGAAGAGCGCGAAGAGGTTGCGGTAGAGGTCGCCGCCTTCGCGCATCGCCTGGGCCAGTTCGCCGTAAGGCTCCACGCCGCGGTCCTCGGCGATGCGCAGGAAGATGATGCGGTCGATGGTCTGCTGCACCACGTAACCGATGCCTTCCTCGTTGAGGTGCTTGTTCTTGAGGCTGATGCTGGTGGCGAGATAGGTGCGCCAAGTGTCGAGGCTCTCAAGGAAGGCGTCATCGACCGTTGCGGTGCCGCGTTTGCCTCGATTGTTCTTGATGTAGCAGTCGAAGCTGCCCTTGCGCACCTGCTCCTTGCTGAAGCTGTCCCAGAGGAAGTCGAACTCCTTCTCGTACTCCTCGAAGGCGAGGTACTTGATGCGGGCTACGCTGGCCTTGTCCGTTGCGGACGGCCGCTTGGTGCAGTCATAGACGCTGAATTCCTCGAAGTCGGTGAGGATGCTGATGGGCAGCTTCGCGCTCCAGGCATAGCGCCGCACTTGGTAGGCGGGCTCGATCTCGCTCTTCACCTTGACAAAGGGCTTCTTTGCCTCCACGAAGAAGAGACGCTTGCCGCCTTCGAGCCGGAAGCTGTAGTCGGGCGCCTTCAACGCCTTGCCCACTTTCACGCGGTCCTCGTGGATCACCTCGCGGTAGGCTTCGGCATTGCCAGCGCTGTTGTCCACATCCCATCCAAGTGCCTTGAAGAAGGGATCGATGAAGTCGCGGCGCACTTGCGTCTCGTTGTAATCGGTGCGCTTGTAGCTCGCGTGCTGCTCGCGGAAGCGGGCCACAAGCGCGGCGATTTGGGCGCGGGCCTCGTCCTTGGTGGGAGGGTGGTACATGTCGGAAGACTCGGCAGCCTTCGTGCGGCAACTTACCATCAGTCGGCGTCATTGCATGAGCGGTGCGCGATGATATTGTCAACGCACTAG
>CAZFBP010000131.1:0-8666 GCA_964517255.1 uncultured Chryseobacterium sp. | reverse complement strand
ATGGCACGCGACCACGAGCGCGTGCTCATCGAACTCATCGCCACCGCCGAACGCCTGCGCGCGCTGCGCCATGACCTCGCCACCGGCGCCTTCGACCGCGAGCAGGCGGCGCCCTTGATCGCCACCGAGCAGGAGCGCCACGCCGAAATGATCGGTGGCGTGCACGCCGTGATCGACAACTACCGCCTGCTCCAACAGGCCTGGGACCGGCGCGATACCGTGGCCTCCTACTTCGCCCACGCCGCCACGCCATGATACGCGCGCTCCTGCTCATCCTCGCCGCGTTCCTAGCGACGCTCACCGACGCCCAGCCCGGCACCGATGAGCAACTCGCCGCGCAGTACTTCCAGCAGGGCGATTTCCCCAAGGCCGTGCTCTACTACGAGCGCCTCTACAAGCAGCAGCCCACCGACTACTACTACGAGCAGCTGCTCAAGAGCCAGATCGGCGTGCCAGACCTGGAAGCCGCGCAGAAGCTGGTGAAGGACCGCATGCGGCGCAGCAACGACGACCCGCGCCTTGCCATCGACATGGGCCGCGTGCTGGAGCTCAAGGGCGAAGCGGACAAAGGCCAGAGGGAGTACGAACGGGCGCTCAAACTCATGCGCGGCGATCAGGGCAGCGTGCGCGCCACGGCCAACGCGTTCCAGGCCTATAACAAGCTCGACCTCGCGCTGGAAGCGTACACGCGCGGCGACCGCATGGCCACCGACGGCATGGGCTACACCTTCGAGATCGCCAACCTGCACGGGCTCAAAGGCGACCTGCCGCGCATGGTGGCCGCGTACATGGACCTGCTGGCATCGCACGAGGCATACGTGCAAGCGGTGCAGAACGCCCTCTCACGCCATATCGACCTCGACACCGGAGACGCGCGCGCGGAGATCCTGCGCACCGAGCTGCTGCGCCGCATCCAACGCGATCCCTCGCGCACCATCTTCCACGAGATGCTCATCTGGATGCTGATCCAGCAGAAGGACCTGGAGGCGGCCTTCGTGCAGAGCAAGGCGCTCGACAAGCGCATGGACGAAGGCGGCGCCCGCCTCATGGACCTCGCCCGCATCGCCGAGGCGAACAAGGACTACGGCATCGCCTTCCGCTGCTACGATCATGTGATCGGTCTGGGTCGAAACGATGCCAGCTTCTTCAGCGCGCGCACCGGGGCGGTGCATGCACGCTACCTGCAGCTCACCACAGGCCCCGCCCCCCTGGCCGCCGACCTCGCCGACCTCGACCAGCGCATGGCCGCGACACTCACCGACATGGGCCTCGCCAGGCACACCGTGAACCTGCTTCGCGAAAGGGCGCGCCTCAAGGCCTTCTTCATGGCGCAGATCCCCGAGGCCATCGTCTTGCTGGAAGAAGGCATCGCCTTGCCTGCCATCGATGCCAAGCAAAAGGCCGAATTGAAGCTCGACCTCGGCGAGCTGCACCTGATCGGCGGCGACATCTGGGAGGCCTCACTGCTCTTCAGCCAGGTCGATCTCGATTTCAAGCACGATGCGCTGGGGCATGAAGCGCGCCTCCGCAACGCCAAGGTCTCCTTCTATGCCGGCGACTTCAACTGGGCGCAGGCGCAGCTGCAGATCCTCAAGGCCAGCACCAGCAAGCTCATCGCCAACGATGCACTGGAGCTCAGCCTGCGCATCACCGACGCGCTCGGCATCGACAGCAACGCGGTGCCCCTCTCCTACTTCGCCCGCGCCGAGCTGCTGCGCGTGCAGCGGCAATACGACCGCGCACTGCTCACCCTCGACTCCTTGGAGAAGGAGTTCCCCATGCACGCGCTCGGCGACGATGTGCTCTACGAGCGTTACCGCATCGCGATGGCGCGCAACCAGCACAACGAAGCGGCCGCCTTCCTGCAGAAGGTGATCGAGCTGTACCCCATCGACATCCTGGTGGACAACGCGCTCATGGACCTCGGCAGGCTCTACGAGGACCAACTGAAGGACCCGGAGAAGGCCAAGGGCTACTTCGAGAAGCTCCTCTTCGAGCAGACCGGCAGCATCTTCGTTCCGGAGGCGCGCGAGCGCTACCGGCGCTTGCGCGGCGACGCGCCCGATGCGCCCGAGGAGAAGAAGCCGCCCCCTCAGCACCCATGATCATCTACAACGTCACGGTGAGCATCGACGCCGATGCCCACGACACCTGGCTGGCGTGGATGAAGCAGGAGCACATCCCCCGCGTGATGGCCACGCAACGCTTCCTCAGCAGCCGCATGCACAAAGTGCTGGCGCAGGACGATGGCGGCGTGACCTACGCGATCCAGTACACCGCTGCGGACATGGGCCAGTACGAGCGCTACCGCGATGAAGAAGCCCCGCGCCTTCAGGCCGAAGCGAACGCGCGTTTCGGCGGCCGCTTCCACGCCTTCCGCACCTTGCTGGAAGTGGTGCACGACGCATGAGCACCATCCGCGCGAAGAAGTTCCTGGGCCAGCACTTCCTGAAGGAGGATCACATCGCGCAGCGCATTGCCGGGAGCCTCTCCGGCCATGGCGGCTACAGCCATGTGATCGAGGTAGGGCCGGGCACGGGCGCGCTCACCAAGCACCTGCTCGCGCGCACCGAATTCAAGCTCACCTGCTTCGAGGTGGACCGCGAATCGGTGCCCTACCTGCGCGAGCACTATCCCGGCATCGATGTGCGTGAAGCGGATTTCCTGCGCATGGACCCGGACAGCGTCACCGATGGCCGCTTCGCCGTGGTGGGCAACTTCCCCTACAACATCAGCACGCAGATCGTCTTCAAGGTGCTCGACCACCGCGACCGCTGCACCGAACTGGTGGGCATGTTCCAGAAGGAAGTGGCCGACCGCATCCGCGCGCCGCACGGCAGCAAGACCTACGGCATCACCAGCGTCCTCGTGCAGGCGTGGTACGATGTGGAGCTGCTCTTCCACGTGGAGCCGGGCAGTTTCATTCCGCCGCCGAACGTGCGCAGCTCGGTGATTCGCATGAAGCGCAACGCCGTGGGCAAGCTGCCCTGCGATGAAGCGCTCCTGTACCGCGTGGTGAAGACGGCCTTCAACCAGCGCCGCAAGACCTTGCGCAATGCCTTGAAGCCCTTGCCCGAAGCTGAACGCGGCATCCCCGCACAGTTCGCGGACAAGCGCGCGGAGCAGTTGAGCGTGGCGGAGTTCGTGGAGTTGACTCAGGCCTTCACCGGAACGGTGATCCGGACCGTGAAGTAGTTTTCAACAGGTCTTGCAACCGCCAATTGACCTGGATTAGCTTCACCTGCCCAATCCCTAACGCCATGCAGAACGCAGAACGCAGAACGCAGAACGCAGAACGCAGAACGCAGAACGCATGGCGCTTCGCGCTATGTGGATTGAGTTGCATCGCTATCTCTTGCGTCGGTCTTGGGCAAACGCTGTATGTGCCACCCTCGCCGTGGGCCGATGAGGGAAGCGGCAATCTGGTGTACCGCAAGAATGCTGGGCAACGGACAAGCACCAATGGCTCGGGCTGCACGGATGTTTTCTTCACCACGCAAGGATCACCTGTGGTGATTGACGCACGAACGAAAAGCCGAATCACCTACACGCTGCCGGTCGCGGATAGCGATACTGCGACCATTGATACGCTCTATCGTGTTGACATGGGGTTCTCTGGAGCACGTGAGCGCAACCCTATCCCATTGGACGAGGTGGGAGACGTGGTCAATTATTATCAGCCTTCCGGCAGCTTCACCGGGGTTGTTGGATACAAGCGCCTGGTGTATTGGAGCCTCTGGGATAGTGTTGACGTTCATTACAGCCAGGGCATCACCGGTCCGCGCATGGCCTTCGTGGTCCGGCCAGGCGGCAGCCCCGAATCAATAGTGGTCACGTTTCTTGGACAGGACAGCTTGAACATCGACTGGCAGGGAGCCTTGAGGCTGTACCTCGACGAGAAGTGGTTCAAGTTCGAACAGGCCATAGCCTACCAAGTGGAAACCAATGGCGCTATCACGCCGCTGAACTGGACCGCCAGCTACGAGCACGTCGATGGGACCTCGTACGTGAAGTTCGACTTTGACGCTTACGATGCGGGAAAGCCGCTCGTCTTCCTCATCGGCTATCCGCCACCCCCGCCCCAGGGTGGCGGCGGCGGTGCCGAAAACCTCACCTGGAGCACCACGGCTGGCCGAAACACCGGCTATCTCGATAGCGATTTCTACCTCGGTGGCGACCACTTGCCCGATAATGACCTCATTGTTACTGGCGCAACGATGGATCCCTTGTTCCCGGCTACACCTGGCGTGGTACCTACACCCATGCTCCGTGATGTCTTTGTGAGCCGCTTCAAATATGCGCCCGGTGATTCAGAGAATGATGCGCTATTGCTGTGGACCACATTCATCCAAGGCAACGCCTACGATGCACCCACCTGCATCAAATACGCGCAGATGCACGACCGCATATACGTGGGCGGATGGACCAATAGCTGGGTCTGGCCGATGCGCCCCACGACCAATCCGAATGACGGCAGCTACTATCAAGATGTCCGGAAAGGCTTCCGCGATGCATTCATCGCTCGTCTCGAACCATTGATGGGGCTTCTGGATCGGAGCACTTATTACGGCGGCCAAGGTGACGAAATCATCACCGCGTTAACGGCAGATGCTTTCGGCAGGGTGTTCTTCTATGGGGTCACGAATTCTGCCGCTGGCAGCTATGCCAGCTGCAACTCGCCCACCAGCGGCCTGCCCCTATGCGATCCCGGTACCAGCAACTACCAGCAGGATGATAATGCGGGTGGACTGGACATCTTCCTGGCGCGCTTCGATGCCGATTTCCACCTGACGCATGGCACCTTCATCGGCGGCGCTGGCGACGACCGCGTGTATGACGCGGATTACCAAGCCTCGTCTTCAGCCAACTATGACCGCATCGCGCTCGTGGGCAGCACCACCGGCACCCTGCCCTACAGCGTCGCAGGCAATTTCCAATTGAACGGGAACAATGCCGCAGGCTTCCTCTGGCTCTTCAACTCGAACGGCCGCGACGGCTGGGGCACCAAGATCGATGGCACGGAAGACCTGGAAGCGGTTTCGTTCGCCAAGGACCTAGTGCGCGTGATGGGAAAGACCAGGGACTGGATCGCGTCCAATGCCATCTCCTCCTGCGACGCTGTTCCGGGCTCCCTATCGATCTGCGGTGGCAGCACCTTCATCAATTACATCGGCCATTACCTCGGCGAGTTCGACCTCAATGGCTTGGACCTCGTCTGGTCAACCATTGAGAGCGGGGTCACGGATGCCGCAGCGCCAGTCGCGGTGGACCGCTACCTGCTCCTCACCACGCTGCATGGCATGTATCGCTTCATGGACCTGAAGACCAATGGCGATGACGACTTCATGGCCATGGGAATCGTCGCGAATCTGGGCTATGGTGTGCCTACCGCGTACCCAACACAGCCCTTGTGGGGCATGTACCACAAGGCGTTGGATGCCAATCAGGGCTACGAGCAATCGGATGTGGTGATGACCTTGTACCGGCACACGCACGAGCGCCTCTGGTGCACCACCTTCGGTTCGTCCTTCCCGCACATCGTCTCCGAGCCTGACGGCTACGAGGATTGGTTCTTCCTGAGCCGGGGCTGCGACTATGGCCACGACATCGTGTGGGTGGATGGCGAGGTGCTCTACCTGGTGGGCACCACCGGCGGTTACAATTACGATTTCGAATGCCCCTTCCCAGGCACGAGCTATTGCGAATCCACTTGGGCACCCTTGATTGATGGCGCCGATGATTTCGACGGCATGATCGCGCGATTCGACCTGCGCGATGTGCATATCGGGATACCCGAGGAAGCCTTGCTGAACGGGGCGCTGCTGCTGCACCCTTCGCCAACGAATGGCCAACTCAATATGGCCGCCCCGGACTGGGCACGAACCGGCGCGGTGATTCATGCCTTAGACGCTACCGGCCGCATTGTGCTCTCTTCACCGTACGTGCCCGGCAAGCCCATAACCGTGGAGAGCCTGGCCAGCGGCTCCTACTCGCTTGTACTCCGGGATACGCGAACCGGCAAGTCCGTGCAGGGCCGCTTCATTAAGCTCTCGCCATGAAGCGGCTTTCCCCGCTGAGGATCGCGTGGCTCGCGACTGCACTGCAATTTAGCATCCCTGGCAGGACACAGCTTGTCACCGAATTGGGCGGGGGGGTGGGGCTGCAGGGAATCCAATTCGCCTACGTGGATTCAATAGGGAACGACCTGTACCTGGCCGGACAATTCACGTACGCCAACGACCTCCCAACTAGCCCGGGCATTCAGATGTGGAACAGCGCCGGTCTCCAAGCATTGGGCTGCGGTGTAGAATGGGATTGCATATCGCCGATTTCGCAGGCAGGATTAGGCAATCCGAACTGGGCGCTCGCCACGTGGAATGGCGACCTGTACTTCGGAGGAGTAATCTTCTTCAGCCGGGATGGCTATACGTATAACGGCATCATGCGCTGGGATGGCAGCCAATGGTTGCCCCTAGGCAATGGAGTCGATGGGCCGGTAAAAAGCATCAAGGTCATCGATGACCAGCTTATCGTGGCGGGCTGGTTCACACACGCCGATACCGTGCTGGCCAATGGCCTAGCCCGCTGGGATGGAGCAGAGTGGCACCGCGTACTAGACGTACCAATTTTCAGCGCAGGCGACATCAACTACGTGAACGATATGGTCAAGTACCAAGACGACTGGTATTTAGGCGGCAACCTGCTCTCGCCCGCCCGCGACCTGGTGAAATGGAATGGTACCGCTTGGGAGACCGTTGGCGGTGGCTTCCTAGGTGTATTCAGCCAAGTGAACAAGCTCCGTGTGCACGATGGCCGGCTCTATGTCGGCGGTTCATTCAGCCGCTGTCCGGAGCATGCTGGGGTGCCCAGCAATCCCGGCAGTGGCATCGTGGCCTGGGATGGCAGCGCATGGGATGATCTAGGCGGAGGTACCTGCGGCTCGCCGAACGGCTCGGTGCTGAGCATGACCTGGTGGAATGATCAGCTTTACGCCTGCGGCCTCTTCACCGTCATGGGCGGGCAGGCCGGCGCCCGCCTGGCGAAATGGGACGGCGAACGTTGGTGCATGATGACGCCCCCGGACTATTGGGGCGGAGGTGGTCCGGGCGCGCTCGAGGTTTACAACGACAGCCTGTACATCGGCGGCTCCTTCCTCGTGGCTGGCGGCGATTCCTTGAGCTGCTTCGTGAAATGGACTGGAGGTGATTACACATATTCATGCGGAGCGCTGGGTGTTGAGGAGGCAACAACTGAATCGGATGGATTAGTATGCTCACCGAATCCCACGAACAGAATCCTGTTCCTGCAAGTTCCTGCCTGGGCGAACCCTGATTGCACGCTTCGGGTGCTCAATGCCGCTGGCCAGGTCGTGATGCGCATTTCATTCACCCCTGCGAGCAGCCTGGATACTGCATTACTCTCTGCCGGTGTCTACTCGGTGATGCTTCAACATACGTCAGGGCGATTCGTAACCGGTCGGTTCGTTAAAGACTGACCCGCAGCGCCACCGCTACTTTCGCCGCATGAAGGCGGCACGCTCGAGCATCCTCTATTACTGCGCGGCGCTGCTGGTCTTCTGCTCCGTCGTCTATGCCGTGATCGTCTCGGGGAACAGCTTGCGGCCCGGCCTCGCCGAAGAGCTGCGCAACGCTGGCAGCAGCCTGATCGCGCTTGATGCGCTTGGGCAGTTCCAGCAGACCGTACAGGAGAACATCGCGCATCCCCTCGCGGTGCTACTGCTGCAGATCACCGCCATCCTCGCCTTGGCGCGGATCTTCGCGTACGCCTTCGCCAAGCTGGGCCAGCCCTCGGTGATCGGCGAGATCGTCGCGGGCATCGTCATGGGGCCGAGCGTGGTGGGCTATTGGCTGCCCGATGCATTCACTTTCCTCTTCCCGGCTAGTTCGCTGGAGAACCTCCATGTGCTGAGCCAGATCGGGCTGGTGCTCTTCATGTTCGTCATCGGCATGGAGCTCGACCTGAGCATCCTGCGCGGGCGATTGCACACCGCGCTGGTGATCAGCCACACCAGCATCGTGATCATGTTCGCGCTGGGCGCGATGCTGGCGCACAGGCTCTACCTGGATTTCGCGCCGCCCAACATCGCCTTCCAATCGTTCGCGCTCTTCCTCGGCATCGCCATGAGCATCACGGCCTTCCCGGTGCTGGCCCGCATCATCCAGGAGCGCGGCCTCACGCGCACGCGCCTCGGCGCCATCGCGCTGGCCACGGCCGCCAGCGACGATGTGACGGCCTGGTGCCTGCTGGCCGCCGTGATCGCCATCGTGAAGGCGGGCAGCGTGGCCAGCGCGCTCTTCACCATCCTGGCCGCGATCCTCTACACGGCCGTGATGCTCCTGGTGCTCCGGCCTTTCCTCAGAAGGCTCGGAGAGGTCCACGGCGAGCGACGCACGCTCTCGCGGCCCTTGCTCGCGGGCATGCTCCTGGTGGTCCTTGCCTCGGCATGGGTCACTGACGCCATTGGGGTCCACCCGCTCTTCGGCGCCTTCCTCGCAGGCGCCATCATGCCGCAGAACCTCGCGTTCCGTCGCGCGCTCATGTCGAAGCTGGAGGACCTGAGCGTGGTGCTCCTGCTGCCGCTCTTCTTCGTGTTCACCGGATTGCGCACCCGCATCGGACTGCTCACCAACGAGGACCTGTGGTGG
>CAZFBP010000130.1:0-8668 GCA_964517255.1 uncultured Chryseobacterium sp. | reverse complement strand
CGCTGAGCGTGGATCACCTGGAGGTGATGGAGGATGCTGACATCGACGCCCTGGTGGGGGCCACGGGTGCGAATGGGCCGGGATCGCGTGGCTGCCCGATTCCCACGCTGCTGCCTTCCTGTTCCTTCTTCTTGCGCATACCCTACGCCCCGGCGCGCGCGCTCATTGATCGCGGCCTTCCGGTTGCGCTAGCCAGCGACCACAACCCCGGCAGCACGCCCAGCGGCAACCTCAACCTGGTGCTCTCGCTCGCGTGCATCCAACTGCGCATGCTGCCCGAAGAGGCCATCGCGGCGCTCACCTTGAATGCCGCTGCCGCCATGCAGCTCGAGGATGAACTCGGCAGCCTCACGGTGGGCAAGCGCGCATCGCTCATCATCACCCGCGAAACGCCCTCACTGGCCTACCTGCCATACGCCTTCGGCACCGACCATATCGATACTGTGATCATTGATGGAAAGCCCTTCCGAGCAGGAGCCGCGCTCCAGTGATTTCATGCCCTTGCAACCGGGCCGTCCCGCCTGGCTTGAATTCTCCATGGGCATGGCCCTCTTCTCCCTGGCCATCTCGGCCTTCGCGATCGTGCAGGGCATCGCGGTGCACCGCTTCTTGAGCGCGCAGGACCCTGATGTGGCGCGCGTGCCGTTCAACATGGGCTGGTTCACTGACTCGGTGGTGAAGACAGCCTTGGTGAAGTTCGAGCGGAACGGCGACATGGTGGCCTCGGAGACCATCTGGTCGGGTCTGTTCTGCTCGTTGCTCATCGCGCTCACATGCTGGCTCTGGAAACGCGCGGGCGTCAGCGTGCTCTTAGGCCTGGCCCTGCCCAGGATCATGGACCTGCTGAAGTGGCTGGCCATTTTCGCATTGGTGGTCGGCGCGGTGGAACTCATCGGCAACTCCATCCCCTCGTTCCAAACGGACTTCATGAAAGAGGTCGTCGGGTCCACGACGCGGATCGGCATGCTTGCGCTCGGCGTGGCGGTGCTCGGCCCCTTGTTCGAGGAATTGCTGCTGCGCGGACTGCTCTTCGGCACCGTGCGGCACATCGCCGATGAGCATGTGAGCGTGGCCGTTACAGCGGGCGTGTTCGCGCTCATGCACTTGCAGTACAGCCTGCCCATCATGCTGCTGATCCTGCCCATGGGCATCGTGATGGGCTACGCGCGATCGCGCAGCGGCAGCTTGCTCGTGCCTGTGCTGCTGCACATGGCGAATAACAGCCTGAGCGTCATCTGGCCCTGACGGCCAGCGGCTTGCCCAACCTTCGGATACGGCTCCCGTATGAAGCCCCGCCGTGGCCAGCAGCCCGGCGCTTCCTCCATTGGCCGCTACCCCGGACCGCAGCTCGCGCCGGATCCTCGCGATCCTATTCGGCACCCTCTTCGTGCTCTGCGCGGCGGTGATCGGCGTGGCGCACTGGCACGAACTGAAGAGCCAGCGCGAGGAAGCATTGGACCGATTGGCCACCATTGCCAGCGGCCTTGCCGACCAGATCCCTGCGCGCCACGCGAGCCTGCTGCTGGAGAAGTACACCGCGCAGGGGCTCATAATCAAGTCTACGCAGGACGCACGCTACTACGTGGTGCATGAGCAGCTGCGGAAGGCCGCCTTGCGTAATGCGCTGGAGGAACCGCTGCTCCTGATTACGAAGGACGAGCGCGGCAACCTGGTGATCGTGGCCACTTCGGAGGAGAGGCCGAGCTTCCGATTCAAGCTTGAAGAGACCGCTTCATTAAGCGACCTTTATGAAACCGGCGGCCGTGCGTTGGTGGGCGCTCAGCTCAACGTGCTCGAGCCGCTCGCCGATGAGCACACGGGAACGACCACGAGCGCAGTACTGGCGCGACTGCCCGAATCCGACGCCGTGAGCGCGGCCTATGCGGCGCTATGGCGCAACATCGCCATCGCCATGGCGCTCTTCGGACTCGCAGCCCTGGTGCTCTTCCGCTCCGTGGGCCGGTGGGTGCAGCAGACCGAGGCCGACAAACTGGCACTCGCCTCGCGCAACCTCGACATCACCGATAGCATCGCCTACGCGGCCAAGATCCAGCGCGCGCTGGTGCCGCCGCCGCAAGCGTACCGCGAGCTCTTCACCGATGCCTTCGTGATCGACCGGCCCAAGGACTTGGTGAGCGGCGACTTCCACTGGTGCCACCGCCTCAACGACGATGTGTGCTACATCGCCGCCGCCGATGCCACGGGCCACGGCCTGCCCGGCGCCATGATGGCCGCCATCGGCTGCTCCTTGCTCAACGAGATCGTGCCCGCGAACCCGGAGAAGGACCCCGCGGAGCTGTTGAACCTGCTCAACACGCGCGTGGTCACCACCCTGCACCAGCAAGGCCAGAAACGCGGCGCCGGCGACGGCATGGACATCGCCTTGTGCCGCATCGACCGCCACCAGCGCGAGATCCTCTTCGCTGGTGCCTTCCGCCCGCTGTATTGGTTGCACGATGGCCAGCTCTCCATCATCAACGGCGACCGCAAGCCTGTGGGCGGCGCGCACCTCGAACTCGATCGCAAGTACACCAGCCACCGCCTCGCGTATTCCGAAGGCGACCGCATCTACCTCTTCAGCGATGGCTACGTGGACCAGCTCGGCGGGCCGGAGCACAAGCGCTTCATGACCGCGCGCCTGCACCAGCTCATCGAGGCCAACAAGGCCATGCCCTTCGACCGGCAAGCCAAGCTCCTGGAGCAGGCCTTCCTCGATTGGAAGGGCTCCGAGGAGCAGGTGGACGACGTGTGCATGCTCGGGATCGCGGTGTAGGCGGCGATCGAGTGAATTGCCCCCCCTCTATATTTGGTCCGTCCGGGCCGAATGGCCTACTCCCAACCGATCGCATGGCTACCAAAGCAGAGCTGCTCGCACGGCTCCAGGAACTCGTTTCGCAACAAGATGTGGAAGCCGCCGCCGAAGCGGTGGAAGTGACCAAGGAAGCGTACGAAGCGCTGGTGGCCGCGCAGCAGCACCACGCCGAGGGCGAGGCCCAGCAAGGAGAGGCCGCGCACGCCGATGGAGCGCCCGCAGGTGAAGCACCCATGGCCATCGAGTCGGCACCGCTGGTTGACGAGGACGACAAGCGCTTCAAGCAACTGCTCGACAACTACAACCAGCGGGTGAACGACATCCGTCGGCGCAAACAGAAGGAGGAAGCCGACAACCTCGCTGCGAAGCATGCGGTGATGGAGGAACTGAAGGCCCTGATCGCCGGTGAAGAGAACATCGGCAACGCCTTCAACCGCTTCAAGGAGCTGCAAGAGAAGTGGAAGAGCATCGGCCCCGTGCCCTCGCAGCATTACCGCGACCTGCAGCGCGACTTCAGCCACCTGCTCGATGAGTTCTTCTACCACATACGCATCTACAAAGAGCTGCGGGACCATGACCTGCGCAAGAACACCGGCCTGAAGCAAGCGCTGGTGGCCGATGTGCAGATGCTCAGCGCCATGGAGGCCAGCACGCCCGGCGCCGTGCGCGAGATGGAGACCCTCATCCGCAAGTACCAGGACGAGTGGCAGCACATCGGGCCCACCGTGAAGGAGGAATGGGAAGCCATCCGCGACGGTTTCTGGAACGCCACGCGCATCGTGTACGACAAGATCAACGAGCACTACCGCGCGCGCCGCTCGGAGCATGAGGCCAACCTGCAAGCGAAGCAGGACATGGTGGAGAAGGTGAAAGCACTCACCGCCGACCTGAATGCCGACTCAGCCAAGGAATGGAAGGAGGTCACCGATCAAGTCCTGGAACTGCAGAACGCATGGAAGAGCATCGGCTTCGCCACCAAGAAGGACAACGAGCGCGTGTGGAAGGAGTTCCGCGACCAGTGCAATGTGTTCTTCACCGCCAAGCGCGACTGGTTCGATGCGCTGCGTGACCGGTACAAAGCCGTGCGCGACCGGAAGATGGCGTTATTGAATGAAGCCATCGCACTGAAGGAGAGCACCGAGTGGAAGCGCACCGCCGCCCGCTTGAAAGCCATGCAGCAGCAGTGGAAAGAGGCCGGCAGCGCCGGGCCGCGCGACGAGAACAAGCTGTGGAACAAGTTCCGCGAGGCCTGCGACGCCTTCTTCCAGAGTCGCAAACAGACCTTCGCGAAGCAGGATGCAGAGCAGGCCGAGGGCTTGCAGGGCAAAGAAGCCCTGATCGCCGAGATCGAGGCCTTCCAGCACAGCGGCGAGCGCAACAAGGACATCGAGTCGCTGAAGGCCTTCAGCCTGCGCTGGATGAACAGCGGCCGCGTTTCGCCCCGCGACTTCGATAAGCTGAACGAGAAGTACCGCGCCGCGCTGGACAAGCACTACGGCCAGCTGAAGGTGGAGGCCGATGAGCGCATGCGCCTGCGCTTCCAGGACCACATGCAGGAGCTGAAGAGCGGCCCCGACGGAAAGTTCCAGATCGAGCGCGAGAGCCGTTTCGTGAAGCGCAAGATCGAGGAGCTCGAAGGCGAGATGCGGCAGATGGAGCGCAACATGGGCATGTTCAACTTCAAGAGCGCCAGCGGCGAGGAGATGAAGAAGGAGATGCAGAAGAAGATCGACAAGCTGGCGCGCGACGTGGATCGTCTCAAAGGCCAGCACCGCGAACTGGTGAAGGAACTGCGGTGAGCGACACTTCCCCTTTCGTCACCAGCATCGAGATCCCCGTGGCCTGGGGCGAGCAGGACGCCTTCGGGCACCTGAACAACGTGGTGTACTTCCGCTTCTTCGAGAGCGTGCGCATGCACTACCTCGACCGCATCGGCGTCTTGCGCTCGCACAACGAGAAAGGCATGGGCGTGATCCTCGCCAGCACCACCTGCGATTTCAAGAAGCCCATTGAATGGCCCGCGCAGCTCACCGTGCGCTGCGGCTGCACCGCCGTGGGCAACACCAGCTTCACCATGGCCTACGAGATCGCCGATGCGCAGCGCGCGATCGTGGCCACCGGCACCAGCGTGCAGGTGATGTTCGACTACCGCCAGCAAGTGAAAACGCGCATCCCGGATGCCATCCGCGCGGCGATCGATGAAGTGCAGCGCGGTAGTTCAGGCGTATGAAGAAACTCCTTCCAGCTCTTACTGCTGCGCTGCTCCTCGTTGCGTGCGGCACACCCAACGCTCCAAGTGAGGATGTTCCCGCCAAGCCAGTCGATAGCACCAGCGTGCGCTACAGCGAACTCGTGCTCAAGCTCATGGGCGCGTGGACCGATTCGGTGAGCGAGCCGGGCGCGCTCGTGCATGAGATCTGGAGCCGCACCGACGATGGCTTCCACGCGGGCACCGCCTTCGTGATGGTGGGCCAGGACACGGTCGTTGTTGAGCTCCTCTCTTTGGCCTACGACAGCACCGGTTTACCGAGCTACGACGTGCGCGTGCCCTCGCAGAACGAGGGTGGCATGGTGCGCTTCCCGCTCACCGCATGCAACGGCGACAGCATGGTGTTCGAGAACCCTGCCCACGACTTCCCGCAGCGCATCGTGTACGCCTTGCAGGAGAATGGCGATTGGATCGCGCGCGTGAGCGGCCAAGGCAAGGAAGGCGAGTCGCGCGGATTCAGCTACCGCTTCAAGCGGGCGGCGGCAACACCCTCGCCATGAAGCTCCCCTTCGAGTCCATCGACTGGTCGCAGCTGCCCGTCACCACCGTGCCGGGTACCACGGGCACCGCCACCATGCGCATCGTTCAGCACGACGGCCTGCGCATCCGCATGGTGGAATACTCAGCCGATTACCTCGCCGATCATTGGTGCCAACTCGGGCACCTCGTCTTCGTGCTCGAAGGCGAATTGATCAACGAGCACGAGGACGGCCGCGTGAACGTGCTGAAGGCCGGCATGTCGTACCACGTGAGCGATGGGCTGAGCTCGCATCGATCCAGGACCATTGGAGCGGTGAAGCTCATCGTGGTTGATGGCGAATTCCTGAAGTGAGCCCCGGGTCGCTGTTCAGTGAGCGGTTGATGGACTTCCGAATCGTGCTCTCGGTGGAAGCCTTGATCCAACCCGCTCAGGTCATCGTTCAGCAGGCATGATGCGCCATCCTATCTTGGCGGTGCGTCCAAACGGAGCCCCTGCCGAGCCCGATTCAATTTCAGCGACCCGCCATGAAGAAGACCTTGTACCTGCCCATCGCCGCCGTGCTCGGCTCGGCCGCGTTCGTTCTGCATCGTTCGTATGAAGCCGGTGATGCAACCACGACTGCGCTGGAGCGCATCGATCCGAACGAGCAGCTCCTGCTGCAACGCAGCTATCCCGATGCGCAGTTCGATCTCGCTGCCTACGCGCGCGGTATCGCTGTGGCCATGGAGATGCGGCGAGAGTCACAGGCAAGCCGATCAATGGAATGGGTGGTCGAGGGCCCGGGCAACATCGGCGGCCGCTTCAACTGCATTGTGGCGCACCCGACCAATCCGAGCATCATCTACGCCGGTGCGGCAACGGGCGGTGTGTTCAAGACTACGGATGGGGGCGGCAATTGGTCTCCGATCTTCGATGAGCAACCCTACCTCTCGATTGGCTGCATCGCGCTTGACCCCAGCAACCCGAACACGGTGTGGGTGGGCACCGGCGATGCCAACATCTCCGGCTTCTGCTATACCGGTGATGGCGTGTACAAGAGCACCGACGCTGGTGCCACCTGGACGCACATGGGCCTGGCCGAGCAGTTCGTGATCTCGACGATCGACTTCAATCCCAGTGAACCAGGAACGATCTACGTGGGTGCCATGGGCAACCCGTTCATCCGCGACGACAATCGCGGCCTGTACCGCTCGACCAACGGTGGTGCATCGTGGGAGCAAGTGCTCTTCGTGAGCGATCAAGCGGGTGTGATCGACTTGGTCATCGACCCGACGAACCCCGATGTGCTGTACGCTTCCACCTTCGACCGCATCCGCAGCAATGCCGAGCGCATCGCCCACGGGCCGGGCACGCGGATCCGGAAGTCAATTGATGGCGGCGATACATGGAGCACGCTCACCAATGGCCTTCCCGACTTTCCAGTCTCGCGCATCGGCCTCGCCATCTCGCCGTCGAATCCGAACATCGTTTATGCATCCATCGCCGATTCCACGTATGCGTTGCTCGGGGTATTCAAAACCACGGACGCCGGCGCCAACTGGTTCCAGCTGAACACCGACGGTCTGAACAACTACAGCAACTTCGGCTGGTACTTCGGCAAGATCCATGTGAATCCAGCGAACCCTGAACAGGTGTATGTGCTCGGAGTCGATAGCTACACCACCACCGATGGCGGCCTCTCCTGGAACCTGGTCGCGCCCGAATGGTGGCTCTATGAAGTACACGCCGATCATCACGGCATGCACTTTATCGACGCGCAGACCATCCTGCTCTGCACCGACGGGGGGCTCTACCGCACCACGGATAACTGCGCCACCTGGACGGACATCGACAACATCGCCGTGAACCAGGTCTATCACGCGATCGAGAACCCGTACATCGCGCAGGACTATTGGTGCGGCGTGCAGGACAATGGCACCTCGAATGGCAACGAGGCCTCCATCAACGCGTGGGCCCGCATCTTCGGCGGTGATGGCTTCCTGCCGAGCATCGACCCTGTCGATCAGAGCGTGGTGTATGCGCTGGCGCAGCGCGGCGCGCTCTACTATTCGACCAACGGCGGCACCGATTTCTCCGAAGCGATGTGGAGCATGGAGGCGGGCGAACGCTTCAACTGGGACATGCCCTACTTCATCAGCCCGCATGACCACACCGTGCTCTACTGCGGAACGCACCGCGTGCACCGCATGACCGATGCGCCCTTCGGTGCCTGGGAACCGATCAGCGACGACCTTACCGATGGACTTGGCGAAGGCCCGAATGATCAGCACACCTTGACAGCAGTTGCGCAGTCTCCGGTGAATGAACAGGTGCTCTACGCGGGCAGCGCCGATGCCAACGTGTGGCGCACAACGAATGGCGGCGGCAACTGGACCAACGTCACCGGCACGCTGCCCGTGCGCTACGTGACCGCCGTCACGCCCTCGCCCAGCGAAGCCAACACGGTCTATGTCACGCACTCCGGTTACCGCGACGGCCTCTACATCCCGCACGTGCATCGGTCCACCAACAACGGCACCAGCTGGACGGACATCACGGGCGACCTGCCTCCAGTGGGCGTGAACGACGTGCTTATCTCGCCGTTCATGGAAGAGCTCCTCTTCGTTTCGACCGATGTGGGCGTGTACTACAGCACGAACGGCGGCGTGAACTGGCAGCGCTTGGGCGGCAACATGCCGCTGATGCCCGTGTTCAACATCGAGTTCACCACGGATGGAACGAAATTGATCGCGAGCACTTTCGCGCGCTCAGTGCAGACCATCGACCTCACCGAGCTGTTGACCGTTGGCGTGCATGGAACCGTGCTCACCGCCGATGACTTGCTCATCCATCCATCACCGGCCATCAGCGATGTGTCCGTGCGTTGGTCGGGGCGCACTTCCGTTGACTACGCCGTTTACAGTAACGCAGGCGCGCAGGTTGCCACGGGGCGCGCCGCAGGACCTGTGTTCCGGATCGCGGTGGATCAGCTCGGCGCGGGCACCTACTTGCTTGATCTGCGCGCGGGCGAGGAACGCGTGGTGAGAAGGTTCGTGAAGCAGTGATTCAACAACTCCTGACTTCCGCAATGGGACACCCGGCGATCAGGCCAAGGCATCCAAGAGCC
>CAZFBP010000129.1:0-8689 GCA_964517255.1 uncultured Chryseobacterium sp. | reverse complement strand
CGCAGATCGAGGTCACCTTCGACATCGACGCCAACGGCATCCTGCACGTGAGCGCGAAGGACAAGGCCACCGGCAAGGAGCAGAGCATCCGCATTGAGGCCAGCAGCGGCCTGAGCAAGGACGAGATCGAGAAGATGAGGAAGGAGGCCGAGGCCAACGCCGATGCCGACAAGAAGGCGCGCGAGACCGTGGACAAGCTCAACGCCGCGGACAGCCTGATCTTCCAGACCGAGAAGAGCCTGAAGGAGTACGGCGACAAGATCCCCGAGGAGAAGAAGAAGCCCATCGAGGACGCGCTGAGCCGCCTGAAGGACGCGCACAAGGCGCAGGACGTGGATGCCTGCGAGAAGCTGATGGGCGAGTTGAACACCGCCTTCCAGGCCGCGAGCCAGGAGATGTACAATGCCGCGCAGCAGACGCAGGCCAACGGCAACACCGGCGGCAGCACCAGCGCCGCCGATCAGGAGGTGAAGGATGTCGATTTCGAAGAGGTGAAGGACGGCAAGTAGGGGTCGGACATGTCCGACCCGCGTTGCCGGACGAGACCGACCCGAGTTGCCGAACGAGTCCGACCCGCGTTGCCGGACGAGACCGACCCGAATTGCCGGACAAGAACGTGACGAGCCCCGCTGATCAGCGGGGCTCGTCCATTCAGGATTGATGATGCGTCAGCGTGCCGCGTGCACCTTGCCGTCGATGTAGTCCTCCTCGCGCACCAGAACGCCCGTTTCGTTGAAGTAGCGCCAGGTGCCGATGCGGGTGGTCTCCAGGTTGCGCGCATCGCAGCGCGCCTGGCCTGTGCACTTGATCGCGCCACCCGGATGGTACTCCTTCACCTCGATCAGCCCTTTGGCCTTGCTGGTGAGCCGCAGGCTGCTGATGGGCTTGCCGTCGGCGGCGTGAAGCTCCATGCGTGAGTAACAGCCGCCGTTCCGCTGGCGCTCCTCCGTATAGCGCACGGTGCCGGTGACATAATGGTCCTGATAGTAGATGAGCTGGCCATCGGCGAATCTCGTCTCTGACCGCGGCTGCCCGTTCGCGTGCCATGCGCGCTCCACCGAACGGATATCGTCGATGCGCTTGAACTCGCGCTCCATCGCCCCGTTCGGGTGGAAGTTCTTGTAGATCACCAGCCGGCCCTCGTCGTAATAGCCCCTGTGCTTCATGGTGCCGTCGGTGTACTTGTCCTCCACCCAGCCCGTGCAGGGGAACCCGGCGCAGGCGCGCGTGCTGTCGCCTCCGGTGGCGGCGTTGAATCGTTCGTAGAGGTTGAGGTCGGGCGCGGGATCCTCGCCGGCGTCGCCCATGATGTAATGCTCATCGAAGGCCAACAGCAGGGTGTCCAGCTGCGCGGCGCAGGTGCTGATCGTAAGAAGCCCCCCCAATAGGATGAGCGCGCGTGGCACTATCATCTGGCCGGTTCTACGGCGGGGCGCCCGGACTGGTTCGCTCACGGCTTCGGCACGCGGGCGATGCGCCAGCCCAGCGCTCCCTGCAGCACGGTCATCAACGGGCTGATGAGGTTGAAGAAGGCGAAGGGCAGGTAGGTCAGGGTGGCCACGCCCAGCACGCCGCTCATGTACGCGCCGCAGGTGTTCCACGGCACCAGCGCGCTGGTCACCGTCCCGCTGTCTTCCAAGGTGCGGCTCAGCACCTGCGGTGCGAGGCCGCGATCGCGGTACACCGGCGCGAACATGCGGCCGGGCACCACGATGCTCAGGTACTGGTCCGATGCCGTGGCGTTCACCACCACGCAGCTGCCTGCGGTGGCGGCGATCAATGAGCCATCGGTGCGGGCGCGCGTGAGGATCGCCGCGGTGACGCGCTGCAGCAGCCCGGCTCCTTCCATGGCGCCACCGAAGGCCATGGCGCACACCACCAGCCAGATGGTGCCCAGCATGCCAGCCATGCCTTTGGCGCGCAGCAGGTCGTTCAGCGCGGCGTTGCCGGTCTCGATGCTTGTGCCAGGGCCCATCACGGTGAGCGTGGCCTTGTAGAGCTGGCCCGCCGTATCGCCGCCGGCGAGCTCGGCCAGCAGCGGCCGCTGGAAGAGCACCATGAAGAGCGCGCCGAGCAGCATGCCGATGAAGAGCGCGGGCAGCGCGGGCATGCGGCGCCAGATCATGAGCACCACGGCCAACGGCGGCAGGTAGAGCCACCAGCCGATGCTGAAACGCGCATGGATCGCATCGCGCAGCACGGAGATCCCGGTCTCATCGGCCTTGGCCTCGAGGAAGAATCCGATGGCCAGGAACGCGAGCAGCGCCAGCATGATCGAGGGGATGGTGGTGTTGAGCATGTAGCGCACGTGCGTGAATAGGTCACTGCCGGCCACCGCAGGCGCCAGATTGGTGGTGTCGCTGAGCGGGCTGAGCTTATCGCCGAAGTAGGCGCCGCTGATCACCGCTCCGGCCACCAAACCCTCGTGCATGCCCATGGCCTTGCCGATGCCCATGAGCGCGATGCCGATGGTGGCCGCCGTGCTCCATGAAGACCCCGTGGCCAGCGAGACCACGCAGCACACCGCGCAGGCCGCCACCAGGAAGACCTTCGGCGAGAGCATCAGCAAACCGTGATCAATCATGGCGGGCACGATCCCCGCCACCATCCAGGTGCTCGCGAGCGCACCGATGAGCAAAAGGATGAGGATGGCGCCCAGCGCCGTGCTGATGCCTTTCACCACATGCTCCATCAGTTCCTCGAAGCCGTGGCCATTGATCATGCCGACCACCAGCGCGACGGCAGCGGCGAAGAGCAGGGCGAGCTGGTTGGCGCCGTTGAGGCTCGAATCGCCGAAGAGCGCCACGTTCACCGCGAGCAGCGCGACAAGAACGAGGATGGGCAGCAGCGCCTGCAAGAGGCTGGGGGCCTTCGCCGCACCGTGCTTCGACATGCGGCCAAGATAGAAGGCTGATCCGCGATGATTCTCCGAGGCGCGCGATCAAGTGCGTTGCGGTTCCTCTCGCAAGAAGATTTCCACAAGCGCTTGCTTCCTAAGAAACACCCCGATACTTTCGACAACCCCTTTGCCTGCCTGAACCAAAACCCCGACGCGCTCCGCACCCCATCACGCTCTTCCCGATTGATGATTCGCACGGCACGAACAGCGCCGTGCATCATCATTCTTCTTTATGTGCCGCGTGTCGCGCACGCACGACAACCAACCCCAACCGCAGACATGAAACGAACGATCGCATTGATTCGCGCATGCCGAATGCTCTTCGCGCTCCTGCTCATCTGCGCTCCGCTGCTGGCCAGCGCGCAAACGCAGACCTCCGATAAGGAGACCGGCCTGGCCCCTGCGGTGAAGGCGCCGCCCGCCACGAAGACCAAGACCGCTGCGCCAACTGCGACCGTTGCGGCTCCGCAAGCCGCTCCGCTCCCCAACGTGCTCGGCCCTGCCGCCCCTGTGAACCTGAGCGATGGGCCCCAGGCCGCTGTTCCCATGGCGCCCGCGCGCCGCGCGCCCAGCGGAGAACAGGATCCCGAAGACGTGATGCCCGTGACCACCGAACCCAAGCCCTGAGAACCGAACCCCCTACCCAACCAAACCCCTGAACGATGAAACCAAGCAACCTCTTCCTCTTCGTGAACCGAACGGCGGGCGCTTGCATGCGGCTCGTCCTGGCCGCTCTGCTCTGCCTGCCTTTGGGCCTGCGAGCGCAGACCGCCACCATCGATGGCGGCAGCACCAGCGGCAACGGCCCCATGGGCTCCGCCGCCTACCACGCCGGTGAGTACATCTATCTGGCCAGCGAGATCGGTCAGGACTTCACCATCAATCGCATCAATTTCAAGAATGCGATCATGGCAGGGTCCGGCGCCTTGGATGGGTTCAACTCCGTGAACATCTACCTGCGCTACACAGCAGCACAGACGCTGGCAACGGGGACCTATCCTGGCACAGGGGGCTATACCCAGGTGTATTCGGGCCCCATTGTTTGGGCGAAGAGCGGCTGGTCCGGCGCCTACCTTCAGACTCCCTTTGCCTATGCGCAGGCCTCGGGCAACCTGCAAGTACTGGTGGTTCGCCTTGATAATGCGGCGCATACCGGCCATACCTCTTTCACCGCCAACGGCAACGCTGTTCTCGGCCTTTCAGCACTGACCTGCCGACGGTACAATGGCGCTGCTGTGCCAACGGTTGGCGTATCCTCTATGGCTGCTTCGGCCTTCCGCGCTGCCATTCAATTGGTGAACGACCCGGACTGCGGTGCCGCACCGACACCCGGCAACACGGTATTCATCCTGGGCAGCGGCTGCTCGGCCACCCAGTTCAGCATGGGCTTGCAGAATGCCACGCTCGGCTCGAATGTGACCTATCAGTGGCAGAGCGCCGATGATGCCGCCTTCACCGTGAACCTGGTGAACATGGGCACGAACAGCGTGCAATGGACATCGCAGACCACCGACAAGTACTACCGCTGCCTGGTGACCTGCGCAGCCAGCCCGCCCGCTGTCGCTAGCAACCCGCTCTTCGTGCCGGTCACCCCGGGACACATGTGCGCGCTCTGCGCAGCGGGCGCGAACGCAGGCGACCATTTCTTCTTCGAGAAGATCGACAACGTGGCGTACGGAAGCGGGAACACGGTGAACAACAACTCGTCGCTCGCGATCGGGCCCTACCAGAATTTCCGCGGCCTGCGCGGCGATGTGCTCGTGAACAACTCCTTCGATGTGACCGTGGATGTGAGCGTGGCGGCTGGCTCTGACCAGATCCAGATCTGGTGCGATTGGGACCAGAACGGCACCTTCGCCAACGACCCCAGCGAGCTGATGCACACATCGCTGCTGGGCACCGGTCCTTTCACTGCCTCCATCCTGGTACCTCCGGGCGCGGTGCTCGGAGCCACCACGATGCGCATCCGATTGCATGACAATGCCTTCGGTCCGCTCTTCGATCCTTGCGGCAATTCATCGTACGGCGAGGTGGAGGATTACAGCTTGAATGTGCTGCCAGAACCCACGTGCGGACTGCCATCGGGCCTGGCTTCAGCCTTGGCCAGCGCGACCACCGCCAACATCTCCTGGCTTGCGGCTCCAAGCGCGATCACCTATGATGTGGACGTGCGCCAAGGCGGCGCGCCCGGCAGCGGCGGCGCGACCTTCACGGGCAGCACCGGCTCCTTGAGCATCCTGGCCACCGGTCTCACTTTCGGCCAGAGCTACGACGTGTACGTGCGCGCCGATTGCGGCGGTGGGAACCTCAGCCTCTGGGTGGGGCCGTTGACGCACCTGCAGGACTATTGCGCGACCACCGCTGTGGTGGGCGGGAATGACCCGGTGATCAACGAGTTCAGCTATGGCGGCATCAACAACGTGAACGCCTCGAATGCCGGCTACCTGAATTTCACCGCGCAGACCGCGTTCGTTCAGCCCGGGGTTGCCACGGCCTTCACGCTCGACCGGAATACCAACTTCACCAATGACTCCATCCTGATCTGGGTGGACCTGAACAACGACATCGACTTCAACGATCCCGGCGAGCTCGTCTATGCCTCCACCACCAACCCGCCCAGCGATCCGCTGAACGACTTCATCACCATCCCCAACGGCACCTCGCCCGGCGACAAGCGCATGCGCGTGCGCCGCGTGAACATGACGCCCGGCTTCGGATGGACCTCACCATGCGGCACCGCGCCCTTCGGCCAGACGCACGACTACACCGTGAACGTGTGCGGCTACCCGGTGGCCACAGCCTCCGTGGTGGACGATTGCGCGAACGATGAATTCAGCGTGACGGTGAACATCAGCAGCAACCCCGGCGGCGCGCTCACCATCAACTGGGTGGCCACACCGGGCGGCCCAGGCAGCATGGCCGCAGCGCTCGGCGACAACAACCTGCCCGATTTCCCGGCCGGCACCGAAGTGGCCATCACCGTGAACAACTCCACGGTGTGCGAGCTCGACCTCGGAAGCCACTTCAGCAATTGCCCGGTGGAGATCGTCTGCGGCAACGTGATCGAGGTGAGCCATTGCTACACCAACAACGATCCGCGCCGCTTCATCTTCATCGCGTCGAATCCCTTCGAGACGCTCACGCTCACCTTCCTGAGCGGCACCATGGACCCGCTCGACGTGATCCGCACCTACGCGGGCACCGATGAGGACAACAGCCCCACGCTGGTGAGCGGTTCCTTTGCCAACCTGGGCGTGCCCCAGCTCGTGATCACCTCGTCCACGGACACGCTGATGCTGGTCATCGACAGCGATGGAAGCAATAGCTGCACGAGCGGTGACCAGAGCACCTGGACCTTTGAGGTGGAGTGCACCGCCGGCTGCGCCGACCCCGATGCGGCGATCACCGTGAACTCGAATTGCGCCACCTATGACTACACGATCGACGTGGAAGTGCTCACCACCGGCGACGGCGCCACCACCGACCTGCGCTACACCGTGAACGCCGGGCCGCCCACCATCATCCCCGGCCTGGTCGCCACCGATGTCGAGACGATAGGGCCTTTCGCGATCGATGACGTGGTGAACATCCGTCTGTTGCATGAGACCGACGATGCCTGCGACCACAACTTCGGCAACTACAGCGACGACAATACCTGCATCGCCGGGGAGGCCTGCGTGGGCGCGATCCTGCTCAACGTGAACGGGGCCGGTGGCTGTCCGGCGGGCGGCACGCCCGGCACCAATGCCACCGCCACGCAGGACGGCGGTCTCTTCTCTTGCAGCGGCAGCACTGGCCCTTTCCTGGATAAGTGGTACCGCTTCAACTCCGGTGCCAACACGGCCATCGCCTATTCCTTCACCTCCTTCACCTTCTCCAGCCTGCTGGTAGAGGTGTTCGAAGGGGCGTGCAACGGCACATCCGTGCATTGCGCCCTAGGAGGATCCGCGCTCACCAACTCCTTCATCGTGACCCCAAGCACGGATTACTGGATGCGCATGGCATCGGCGGCGGGCCAGGGCGGCAACTTCACCATCTGCCTCAGCGCGGGCGTTCCTCCGCCTGATCCCTGCGCCAGCATCGCCAACCTCAGCGCATGCGCGGTCTCCACGGGGCCGGTCGCGGTACCTGCTGGCACGGGTGCCTGGAGCAACAACACCTTGGGCGGTCCTTACCAGACCCCGGGCATCGAGCGCATCTTCACCTTCACCGCCACGGTGAGCGGCGTGCACACCATCAACGTGACGCAGTACACCGGCGGCAACTGGGTTGACTTCTATTGGAAGCAGGTGGGCACATGCGACAACACCGGCTGGAACTACGTGAGCGATGTGAGCGGGGGGGGCAATGTGGTCCCGGATGTGGGCAACGGCGGCCTTGGCTTGAACTTCACCGCCGGCAACACCTACTACATCATGTGGGACCCCGAGAACACCACGGGCCGCACGGTCGCCTTCGAACTCATCTGCCCCATTCCGCCTCCGGCCAACGACGACTGCGCGAATGGACCGGCACTTACTCCCGCCGCTGCTTGCGCGCCCACGGCAGGCACCACCATCGGCGCCACGCAATCGGTGGCCCCCAGCACCTGCGATGGCTTCACCAGCACCGTGGCCAACGACGTGTGGTACAGCTTCGTCGCCACACGGACCGAGCACCGCGTGATCGTGGCCGGCCAGGGCGCTTTCGATGCCGTGGTTGAGTTGCGCAGCGGCGCCTGCGACGGCACCGGCGTGGATTGCGAGGACAATACCGTGAACGGAGGAACCGAGACGCTCACCGTGCCGGGCCTCACCATCGGTGCCACCTACCTGGTGCGCGTGTACGGCTGGGCCGGGGCCAATGGCGATTTCACCATCTGCGTGCTCGAGCCGGATTGCGAGGGCGTGTTCGGAGGTGCGGCAGTGCCCGGCTCGGCCTGCGATGACTTCGACCCGAGCACGGTCTTCGATGCATACGATAGCAATTGCGTCTGCTCCGGTGAAGCCTGCACCACCGATCTCGAGTACGAGTTCCAGCTGGATGGCATCAGCACCCTCGACTGGTCGCTGTACGAGCAAGGCACCAACGCGCTCGCGCAGAGCGGCTCGGTGTTCCTGCCGGTGCCCGCGAGCATCACCGCCCAGACCTGCCTGCCCGATGGCTGCTACTACCTGGTGGTGGAGGATGATGGCGGTGACGGCGTCGTGAATGGCGGCTATGTGCTGCGCATCCTCAACGGCGCGCGCCTGATCGACAACCGCAACAACTTCACCAGCGGCACCTTCAGCCAGATCGCGGGCGGCGAAGGCTTCTGCCTGCCGTTGGGCACCGATCGCCTCATCTTCCTCAGTTGCGACAAGATGGACTGGAAGACCACGCCCTGCGGCGGCGACTACGTGGTGGCCACCGATAACCCGGCGGTGACCGCGCAATACGGCGTGACCAACGCTACCAGCGGTTACGAGATGTGGTGGTACAACCCCAACGGCGGCTACAGCTTCCGTCGCTTCCAGAGCCACAACACCACGAACGGCCTGGCCGCCAGCGCTACCCGTGCCTGCCACTTCAAGATCAATTCCTGGAGCGGCAACGCCTTACAGCAGAACGTGCTCTACAACGTGAAGGTGCGTGGCCGCGTGGCCGGGGTGAACAACCCGTGGGGCCATGCCTGCCGCTTCAAGATCGACAACGTGGCGGCGCAATGCCCGCGCACCAAGTTGCTCGATGACCCGGGCAATGCCTTCCTGAGCTGCGGCCAGGTGCGCGCCATCGGGAACACCGTGAACGTGCATGCCCGCCCCGTGAAGC
>CAZFBP010000128.1:6980-8742 GCA_964517255.1 uncultured Chryseobacterium sp. | reverse complement strand
AGGGCTACGCGCGCATGATCGCCGCGGCCTATCGCAACCGAAGCGCTTTCGACCGGCTCAGCTACCTCTTCGCCAGCAGCAGCTTCCAGCAAGCCTTCCGCCGCAGCCGCTACATCAACCAATTGGCCGCGCAGCGCCGCAGGCAGGCCGCGCTGATCACCGAGACGCAAGCATCATTGGATGAGCGCGTGACGGCATTGAAAGAGCAACGGCGAGAGAAAGCCTCACTGCTGAGCGAGCAGGTGCTGGAGAAACGCAAGCTCGACTCCGACCGCGTCGGGCAGCAGCAGGCGCTCAGCGGCCTGCGGAAAGAAGAGAGCCGCCTGCGCGATACGCAGAAGAAGCAGGAGAACCAGCGACGTGATTTAGAAGCGGCCATCCGCAAGGCGATTGAAGAAGCGGTGAAGCCCAAGGCGGGAGCGAAAGGCGCCAGCGGCAAACCCGCCAAACTCGATATCACGCTCACCCCCGAAGCACGCGAGCTGAGCAACGACTTCGAGAAGAACAAGGGCAAGCTCCCCTGGCCCGTGGAGAAAGGCGTGATCACCGGTCGTTACGGCAAGCAGCCGCATCCGGTCCTCAAGGGCATCGTGATCGACAACAACGGCATCGACATCACCACGGAGAAAGGCGCCAGCGCGCGCGCGCTGTTCCGCGGCGAGGTCACCAGCGTGATCGTGCTGCCTGGCGCAGGCAAAGCCGTGATCCTGAGCCATGGCGCCTACCGCACGGTGTACAGCAACCTGGCGGCCGTGAACGTGACCAAGGGCCAGAAGCTGGACACCAAACAGCCCTTGGGCACCGTGCTCACCGGCTTCGACGGCCCCGTGGCCCTCATCGAAGTCTGTAAGATCACCGCCGATGGCTTGGTGAACGTGGACCCGGCGTTGTGGATCTACCGGGAGTAGGCCCGGCGAAACGGCTACTTTTGGCCCTGCCTGCGGCAAGCGGGCGCGCAACAACCGCACATCCATGAGCCTCCTACCGCTTTCCATCCTGCTCGGCGTCATCGGACCCTGGCAGATTGTCCTCGTCGTGGTGGTGCTGCTGCTCCTGTTCGGCGGCAAGAAGATCCCCGAGCTCATGCGCGGCCTGGGCCAGGGCATGAAGGAGTTCAAGAACGCCAAGGACGGCGTTGAGGGCGAGAAGAAGGACGACGCGAAGTAGCCGCTGGCGTGAGCATCCCGAAGACCTTCTCCGAGGCCCGCACCGCCATTGCCCACGGCGCCACGGTAACACAGCTTGTTGAGCGCTCCCTGGCGGAAGCTGAGCGCCGCAAGGACCTCAACGCCTTCCTCGAGCTCTTTCCCGAGAGCGCATTGGCCAAGGCCGATGAAGTGGATGCGAGACTGAATGCGGGCACGGCCGGCGCGCTCGCCGGCATGCTCGTGAGCATCAAGGACAACCTTTGCTACAAGGGCCATAAGGTGAGCGCTGCTTCGCGCATCCTCGAGGGCTTCACCTCCTTGTACAGCGCAACCGTGGTTGAGCGCCTGCTCGCTGCCGACGCGGTGATCATCGGCCGCACCAACTGCGACGAGTTCGCCATGGGCAGCAGCAACGAGAACAGCGCCTTCGGCAACGTGAAGAACCCCGTGGACCCCGCGAAAGTACCCGGCGGCAGCAGCGGCGGTGCGGCTGCGAGCGTGGCTGCGGGCATCGTGCATGCGGCCCTCGGCAGCGATACCGGAGGCAGCATCCGACAGCCCGCATCGTTCACGGGCACGGTCGGCTTCAAGCCCACCTATGGCCGCGTGAGCCG
>CAZFBP010000128.1:0-6880 GCA_964517255.1 uncultured Chryseobacterium sp. | reverse complement strand
GCCGAGGCCAGCAGCAACCTCGCGCGCTTCGATGGCATCCACTTCGGGCACCGCAGCAAAGAGGCGAAAGGCCTCGAAGAGACCTATCGCCTCAGCCGCAGCGAGGGCTTCGGCCCGGAAGTGAAGCGGCGCATCCTCTTGGGCACATTCGTGCTGAGCTCCGGCTATTACGATGCGTACTACGCCAAGGCCCAGCGCGTGCGGCGCATCCTGCGCGACCGCACCTTGGAAGCCTTCGACCGCTTCGACCTGCTCATCGGCCCCACGTGCCCCACCACCGCCTTCGCGCCCGGCGAGATCACCGATCCCGTGGCCATGTACCTGCAGGACATCTTCACGGTGCAGGCTAACCTGGCAGGAACACCTGCCATCAGCCTGCCCACCGGCACGCACAGCAACGGCCTGCCCTTCGGCGTGCAGCTCATGGCGAGGCCCTTCGATGAGGCGCGTTTGCTGGCGGCGGCGAAGTCGTTGTTCGGCGCGTAACGTCCACACCTTGCTGTGAACGAACCGCCCGCATACGATAGCGGCCCTTCCTGCGTATTACGGGTACCTTCGGCTCCATGCCATTCAAGCTCCGACACCTCACCTACGCGCTGCTGCTCCCCGTGGCCGCTGCGGCGCAGAGCGAATCTGACCCCGTGGCCCTTCCGGCTGACGACCCCATCATGGCCCGGCTCGACGACCTGGCCAACCTGCATTGGATCAAACACTCGCCCTTCACGGTCGATACCGCGCACCACAACGTGAATGGCTTCGCGCCGGATGAAGTGCCCGCTTGGAGCGAGGATGTGATGCGCCAGCGCGTGGCCGTGCTCGATGCCGCCACGCCCTTCAGTCTCGTGTACAATCGCGTGGTGCAGTCGTACATCGATCTCTACGTGGCGCGCAAGCGCGAGATGAGCTCCCGCATGCTCGGCCTGGCCGAACTGTACTTCCCCGCCTTCGAGGAGCACCTGGACCGCAGCGGCATCCCGCTGGAGATGAAGTACCTCGCCGTGGTGGAGAGCGCGTTGAACCCGGCGGCGCGTTCGCGTGCGGGCGCCGTGGGCCTTTGGCAGTTCATGCTGCCCACCGGCAAGCTCTATGGCCTGAAGGCGGACAGCTACATCGACGAGCGGCACGACGTGTACAAGAGCACCGACGCCGCTTGCCGCTACCTCAATTACCTGCATCGCATCTACGAGGATTGGGAGCTCGCGCTCGCTGCGTACAACTGCGGGCCGGGCAACGTGAACAAGGCCATTCGCCGCGCGGGCGGCGTGAAGGATTACTGGAGGATCTACGACTACCTGCCGCGCGAGACACGCGGCTACGTGCCTGCCTTCATCGCGGTGAACTACCTCTTCGCTCACCACGCCGATCACAACCTCTACCCGGTGGCGCCCACCTATTGTGCCTACGAAGTGGACACCGTGCAGGTCTGCTTCCCGCTCGACCTCTCGGCGATCGCGGTGCTCAGCGGCGGCACCGTGCAGGAATTGCGCGATCTCAACCCCATGCTGAAGCTCGGC
Organism: uncultured Chryseobacterium sp.; assembly: GCA_964517255.1. Taxonomy (GTDB): domain Bacteria; phylum Bacteroidota; class Bacteroidia; order Flavobacteriales_F; family PHOS-HE28; genus PHOS-HE28. Next base: position 5,366 of record CAZFBP010000128.1, on the reverse strand, counting down.
GTAGTGCCCGATGTGGATCAGCCCATCACCGTCTATCTGCCGAGGGATGCGGTGCCCGTCTTCATCGGGAACGAGGACGTGCTGCGGTACAGCTATTACGCGGCGAATCCGAAGGAACCCGTGCCGGTCGCCGTGAAACCGGAGGCCGCAACGGACGTCTCTGCCAAACGGCACACGGTGAAGCGCGGGGAATCGCTGGGCGGCATCGCCAAGCGCTATGGCGTCGGCATCGGAGAGCTGAAGAAGCTCAACGGGCTCCGCAGCGACATGATCCGCCCCGGCCAGAAACTCATCATCCGCAAAGGCGCGCCCGTGAGCGACCGCACCGCGCAGGCCGGCCCCGGCTCCGATGCCAGCGATTATTACGTGGTGCAGTCGGGCGACACCCTCTGGAGCATCGCGCAGCGCCACCCCGGGGTGAGCGTCGATGAGCTCCGCCGCATCAACGGCGGCCTTCCCGGCGGCCTCAAGCCCGGCGCGCGCATCCGCGTGCGCGCCCCGCAAGGATGATCAGGACGACATGCGCGCTCGCGCTCGCGCTGCCCCTGGTTGCCGGCTGCGGCGAGGGGAACAGGCGCCTGCCGGAGAGCGTGGGCGCGCCGGAGGAAGTACTGGTGGTGATGCCCATGGGCCATTGGGAGAGCGAGCCCGGCGCGTTGGTGCGCGCGGCACTGGAGCAGCCCATGCCGGGCATGCCGCAGCGCGAAGCGCTCTTCCGTGTGGCGCAGTGCAAGCCGCAGGCATTCTCTTCGATGCTCGAGAACCACCACAGCGTGGTCCATGCAGCGTTCGGCGAGGACAGCTCCGGGGTGACGCTGCTGCGCGATCAGCGCGCGCGCGGCCAACTCATGGTGCGCGTGGGCGCCAGCACCCCGCAGGCCTGGAACGCGCTCTGGCAGGCGAATACGATGGAGGTGATCGCCGCGCTGCTGGAGCACCAGCTCGCGCGCGTGGGCAAGCGGCTCAAGCGTGAACGCGACGCGTCGATCTCGAGCAGCCTGCGCGCTTCGCTGGGCATCGAGCTGGATGTGCCCGGCGGCTACCGCATGATGAAGCAGGACTCCGTGATCACCTGGCTGCAGCGCGACCGCATCGTGGCAGGCGGCGGATTGGACCACAACGTGATCGAAGGCGTGCTGATCCACACTCATCCCTACGTGAGCGACAGCACCTGGAGCGTGCCCTACCTCGTGGATCTGCGTGATGCCGCCACCCGCGACCGCATCGACGGCCCCGACCCCGGCTCGTACATGATCGTGCAGCGCGCCTTCGAGCAGCTCGACCTCATGCCCATCGGGCGCGCCGTGAAGCACGATCACCGCTTCGCCTACCTGATGCACGGCCTGTACGGCATGCACGGCGCCAAGATGGGAGGCCCCTTCGTGAGCCTGAGCACCGTGGACCCGGGCGGCCGGCGCATCATCACCGTGGAAGGATTCGTGTATGCGCCGCAGTTCGACAAGCGCGCATACGTGCGCGAGCTCGAGGCCCTGGTCCGCTCGCTTCGGTTCGCCGATCAAGGCGCGAGCGCTGTCACGCAATAGCGCGTTCGCCCGAAGCGTTTTTCCACAGCGCGGGAAGAGCTGTTGAAAAATGATCCCACACACACCTCCCGCATCACTCTACTTTTCCGCTGTCGCCAACGCCATGGAAATCGCCAGCCTCAAGAAGTACGCGCACCAGCATTGCCGCTTCAAGCTGCGCAGCGGCAAGGAGGTGTTCGGCGTGGTGTGGGAAGTGGAGACCAGTGAGACCGCAGGGGCCGACGGCACCAAGCGGCTCTTCTTCGCCAGCGTGCGCGATTACGAGCTGCTCTCGAAGGGCTCGCCCGCGCAAGTGATCCCGATCACACCGGCCGACATTGTCTCTGCTGAGAGCATCGCGAGCTGAGAGCGCGCATGCGCAAGCTCCTTCTCCTGCTTCTGATCACGGCCTGCCAGGCGCCGCAGCGCGAAGCACCAAGCCGCTGGGCTGATGAGCGCTTAACGACGGTGCTCGAAGCGCAGGAGCATCGTGATGCAGAAGCACTGTGTGGACTGCTGAAGAGCGAGGCTCCCGAAGTGCGCGAGGCGGCGGCGCTGGCCCTCGCGAGCGTGCAGGATAGCGCTTCGGCCCCATGCCTGCTCAGCGCGCTGAGCGATCAGCAGTCCATGGTGCGCGCCAACGCAGCCTTCGCGCTCAGCTTCATCGCGGACAGCGCGGCGCTGGATGCAATGATGGCAGCGGCTGACGGCGAACCGGATACCGTGGCCGCGCGCATCATGGCTCAGTCCGGGTTCCGCGCGGAGCTCGCGCTGCGCAAGCATGACGCCGTCTGGCATATCAGTTACCTGGAGAGCGGCAACCGGGACATCCGCACGCGGGCAGCGCAAGGATTGGCCCGCCTGCCCAAGGATGCGCTGAGGGAGGCGGCGAACAGCGTGATGCATGCCGTTGATGTCGAACGCGACCCGGTGGTGCGCCTGTTCCTGGCAGGGGCCTTGAAGAGCAACGCTACAGAAGCGGTGACGGAGAAACTGAAGCGGCTCGCCACGAGCGACAGCCTGCCGATGATCCGGACCGCTTCCATCCGAGCGCTCGGCGCGAAACCGGACAATGGTCTCGCAGCTTTCTTCATGGAACGCCTCAGCGACCCGGATGAATCTGTGCGGCGAACGGTGCTTGAGCAGCTCGAACGCCTGCCAGGGCCCTTGGATGGAGAGGCCTTCGCAAGAACCGCACGCGCGATCGGGGATCTTCCCATCCAGATCGGGCTTTACGGCCTTGCCATCCGGCATGGCGATGAGGAGACGGGGGCACGGTGCGCTGCCGTGATCCGGGACATGGAGCACCGATCCATGCCGCCATATCTCTTGGCCGCCTGGACAAAGGCGCGTTGGTGGGACAGCGACACGGCGCGGAAGGTCATGGTAGGAGAGCTTCCAGCGATTGTGCGACAGGCGGCGATGGACGCATGGCTTGAGCACTTCGCGGAAGTGCTGAAGAAGAAGGAGGTGCCCAAGGCGCTGCGGGATGAAGCACACAGCACGTTCATGCGCGAAGCCCTGACCTCCGGCGATGCGGGGTTGATCGCGTCAGCGTGCGAGAAAATCATCAACGAGGATGCGGCCTACCTCCAGGAACTGCTCGACGCGAAGACCGTTGCTTCGATGCGGTCCTCCCTTCAGCCCATCCGCGATCTTGAATCCCTCCAATACCTGGATGCCGCGATCGCGAAACGCGATGGGCTTCCTCCTCCTCCTCACCGGCGACCCGCCTTCAACCGCCCCATCGACAAAGAGAAACTGATCGCCTTGAAGCAAGGCCAGCAATACCGCATCGTCACCAACAAGGGCGGGATCATCATCGCGACCGATGTGAACGAATGCCCCGGCAGCAGCCTCGCCTTCGATTCATTGGTGACCGCTGGCTATTACAACGGCAAGTACTTCCACCGCATGGTGCCCAACTTCGTGGTGCAGGGCGGCTGCCCGCGCGGCGATGGCTACGGTGGCATGCCGTGGACCTTGCGCACCGAGATCGGCCGCACGCCATTCAAGGCGGGTTCTGTTGGTCTGGCTTCAGCAGGCCCCGATACCGAGAGCTGCCAGTTCTTCATCACGCACAGCGCCGCGCCGCACCTCGATGGCCGCTACACACGCTTCGGTGAGGTGGTGAGCGGGATGGACGTGGTATGGCGACTGCAGGTGGGCGATGCGATGATGCGCGTGGAGCGCATTCCCTAGTCGCGGCTCTCCGGCCGCATCTGCGGGAACAAGAGCACCTCCTGTATCGCGGGATTATTCGTCAGCAGCATCACCAAACGATCCAGGCCGATGCCCACGCCGCTGGTGGGCGGCATGCCGTACTCCAGCGCGCGCAGAAAGTCCTGGTCGATGAACATGGCCTCATCATCGCCGCGTGCTTGCAATTTCAGTTGCTCCTCGAAACGCTCGCGTTGATCGATGGGGTCGTTGAGCTCGCTGTATGCGTTGGCCAGCTCGAAGCCATTCACGAAGAGCTCGAAGCGCTCGGTGAGACGCGCATCGTCGCGGTGCTTCTTGCATAGCGGGCTCATCTCCACCGGGAAATCACAAACGAAGGTGGGCTGGATCAATTCCGGCTGCACCAGCGCGCTGAAGAGCTCGTCGATGAGCTTGCCCTTGCCCATGGTGGGCTCCACATGGACGCGATGCTCGGCGCACAGCGAGCGAAGCGCAGATTCATCCATCTCGAGCACATCGGCGCCGGTCTTCTCCTGGATGCTGCCGCACATGGTGATGCGCTTGAAGGGCGCCGTGAACTGGATCGTGTTCTCTCCAAAGGTGGCTTCGGCCTTGCCGTTCGCAGCGATGCACACCTGCTCGAGCATGCGCTCCATGTAGCCCATCATCCAGCGGTAATCCTTCCACGCCACATAGAGTTCCATGATGGTGAACTCCGGGTTGTGCGTGCGGTCCATGCCCTCGTTGCGGAAGTTGCGGCTGAACTCGAACACGCCATCGAATCCGCCCACGATGAGGCGTTTGAGGTAGAGCTCGTTCGCGATCCGCAGATAGAGTGGGATGTCGAGGGCGTTGTGGTGCGTGGTGAAGGGTCGCGCCGCAGCGCCGCCCGGGATGGGCTGGAGCACCGGCGTGTCCACTTCATGGTAGCCCGCATCGGCCATGAAGGCCCTCATCGCGCTCACGATCCGCGAGCGCTTCAAGAAAGTCTCCTTCACGCCGGGGTTCACATTCAGGTCCACGTAGCGCTGGCGATAGCGCTGCTCGGGGTCGGAGAAGGCGTCATGCACGTTGCCCGCCTCGTCGGTCTTCACCACCGGTAATGGCTTCAGCGCTTTGCCCAGGATCGTGAGCTGCTTCACATGCACGGTGATCTCGCCCGTGCGCGTCTTGAAGACATGCCCCTGCACGCCGATGAAATCGCCCAAATGCAACAGGTGCTTCCAAACCTCGTCGTACATCGTCTTGTCCTCGCCGGGCGCCACCTCATCGCGCGCCACATAGATCTGCTGGTCGCCGGTGTGGTCGCGCAATACAGCGAAGCTGGCCTTGCCCATGACGCGCACGCTCATGATGCGGCCCGCGATGGTCACTTGCGCAGGCTCACCCTCCTCCTTGAACAAGCCCTTCACTTCGGTGGCGGTGGCGCTCACCTTGTACTCTGCGGCGGGAAAGGGGTCGATGCCAAGGGCGCGGAGCTTCTGGAGCGCCTCGCGGCGCACGACTTCTTGATCGGAAAGGGCTTGGGACATGGTCGTTCTGAAAGCGCCGCGAAGGTATCCGGCAACCCCGCATGCGACTGGAGCGTTGGAGCGGTCTAATTTCGACCCGCATTCAACAACACATGCAGCAGCTCATCGACGCATTCCCCAAGCAACTGAA
>CAZFBP010000127.1:4376-8808 GCA_964517255.1 uncultured Chryseobacterium sp. | reverse complement strand
TGCGCAAGCCCTTGATGGTGCTGGCCACGCTTCCTCGCGTGCTCTCGCCCGGCGAGACCGCCGATCTGCCCGTCACCGTCTTCGCCATGGACCCGAAGGTGAAGGACGTCACCGTGAGGATCGAGCCGAATGAGCTGCTGATCCCCGAAGGCCCATCGCAGAAGAGCATCCGCTTCAGCAGCACCGGCGACCAGGTGGTGAGCTTCCGCGTGAAGGTGAAGGAGGCCGTGGGCGTGGCGAAATTGAAAGTGAGCGTGAGCGGCGCGGGCGAGAGCGCGAGCGAGAAGATCGAATTGCAGGTGCGGCAGCCGAACCTGCCCGCCACCGAAGTGACCGAAGGACTTGTTGACGCCGGCAAGAGCTACAGCGCGACGCCCGCTCCACTTGGCGTATCAGGCACCAACAGCGCCTACCTCGAAGTGAGCACCATCCCTCCAGTGGACATGGGCCGAAGGCTGCAGTACCTGCTCGACTATCCGCACGGCTGCCTGGAGCAGACCACCAGCAAGGCCTTCCCGCAGCTCTTCATCGCCCAGGTGATGGAGCTGCCCGTGCGCGGTGAGCAGATGGCGCGCGCCAACGTGGAGGCCGCGCTGCGGAAGATGGTGCAGTTCCAGCGCGCCGATGGCGGCTTCAACTACTGGCCCGGCGGCGACCACTACGACACGTGGACCTCGATCTACGCCGGCCACTTCATGGTGGAGGCGGAACGCGCAGGCTACGCCATGCCCGGTAACGTGAAGAGCAATTGGCACGCCTTCCAGCGCAAGCAGGCACGCGAATGGAACGGCGTGGTGCCGCAAGGCTGGAGCCGGTACAACATGCAGCTCACCCAGGCCTATCGCCTGTACGTGCTCGCCATCGCCAAGGCGCATGAACTGCCCGCCATGAACCGCTTGCGCGAGCAGAGCGACCTGGGCCTGCAGGCGAAGTGGATGCTCGCAGCGGCCTACGCCTACGCGGGCCGCAAGGATGTGGCGCAGCAGCTCGTGAAGGACATCCCCACGCAAGTGCCCGCCTACACCGAGCAGTACTGGACCTACGGCAGCGACCTGCGCGACGAAGCGCTGATCGTGGACGCGCTCATCGCCATGGGCGAGGTGAACAAGGCCGCGCCCGTGGTCGCGCGGATCGCGAAGAGGTTGAGCAGCAACGATTGGTGGAGCACGCAGAGCACCGCCTTCGGCCTGCTCGCCGTGAGCCGCCTGGCCGAGAAGAGCCAATTGGGCAAGGGCATGAGCTACGCGCTCACGATCAATGGCAAGCGAACGGAGAAGTTCAGCGAGCGCGCCATCAGCCGGATCGATCTGCCCGTGCCCGACGGCAAGAGCACCGTGCGGATCGAGAACACCGGCAAGAACCTGCTGTACGCGCGTCTGGTGCGCACGGGCACGCCGGTGGCCGGCAAGGAGAACCCGATCAGCAGCGGCCTCGGCCTGGCTGTGGAGTACACCTTGATGGATGGCACATCGATCGATCCCGCGCGCATCGAGCAAGGCACCGACTTCGTGGCGGTGGTCAACGTGAGCCACCCCGGCGTGGCCGACGGCTACCAGCAACTGGCCCTTTCGCAGCTCTTCCCCAGCGGCTGGGAGATCCGCAACACGCGGCTCGAAGGCACGCTGGCAGGAGCGGCACAAGGCCCCTTCACCTATCAGGACATCCGCGATGATCGTGTGCTCACCTACTTCAACCTGTGGCGCGGGCAAACGCACACCTACCGCGTGCTGCTCAACGCCAGCTACACCGGGCGGTACTATCTGCCGGGCGCGGTATGCGAGGCCATGTACGACCATACGATCCACGCGCGGAGCCTGGGCCGCTGGGTGGAGGTGGTGCGGGCTGGGGGTGATGTGGCCCAGAAGGAGTAGTTCAGGTTGAAAGAAGGCTGGGGGTTGAAGAGGGTTGGGGGTTGAAGAGGGTTGGGGGTTGAAAGCTCCAATCCCGAACCGCTAAGCGATGCTTGAGCGCATCTCAAGAATGCCCTTCGGGCTCCGCGAGGTTCTTTCGCGCCCATGCGTCGTTGCCGAAGCCCTCACCGAGTACCCGACCATGCTCGGGTTCGACGCCTCGCCTGAACGCGAAATCCCGCTCGCTCGCTGCCAAAAGCAATTCTGAGATGCGTCTAGTGCGTTGGCGGCAACCTTCAACCTGAACCGCTCCGCCTTCACCGAAGGATGGCCGGAGGTGGTCGAAGAATCTGAACCACGGTGGACCCATCGCGTTGCAGGCACAAAACCTGAATGATGGTCAAGCATCTCCCCTCCTTCCAGCATCTGCTCACTCTCGTCGCGCTCTGCTCTGCCGCAAGCACCTACGCCGCCAGCCCGCCCTTCGGCCGCGCCGCTGCCGATGAGGTCATTGTTACCGGCTGGATGCACGTGGAGGACCACACCTGGCGCGATGCCCGCGTGAGCGTGGAAGTGGATGGCGAATTGCGCGTGGCGGAAGTGAGCGAGTCCGGCCGCTTCGATATCCGCCTGCCAGCGAACACCGAAGTGGTGCTGCGCTTCGAGAAGCCCGAGCACCTGGCGAAGGAGGTGGTGATCAACACCGCGAACGCCCGCACCGGCGAGCCTGGAAGGCACAAGCGCCATGTGAGGTTCGCCGTGATCCTGGAGTTGGAGCGCCACATGGCCGGCTTCAGCTACCACAGCCCGGTGGGCACCATCGGCTTCGACGAGGATGGCGGCTGCCTGGCCGTGACGCACAAGCGCGAGAAGATCGCGCCCGGCCGCAACAAGCCCATGGTGTTCTGATCAACGACCGGGAAGCAAGCGCAGGGCCTCCATTCGGGGGCCTTGCGCGTTGAGGCCGGTCGCTCACTCCTTCATCAACACTCCGACCGCGCGCACGTGATCGCCATTGCGCATCCGAAGCACGTAGCTGCCCGGTGCCAGGCCGGTCAGATCCAAGCCGATCATCCCCGTCGTTGTGCCTGGCCATGCGCGCGCCATGCGGCCATCGGCGCCGATCGCCTCGATGGTGCCCGCAGGTCCCGACTCGTAACGAACCGTCACTGATTCACCAGCGGGGTTCGGCCAGACCATCACTGGCGATGCGTCCATGCGCGCGATACCCGTGCCGCCATCGAGATCGAAGCCCATGTCCTGCCAGGTGGTGCTGGTGGTGGTGCCGGTGGCGGTGCCCGTGGTCCCGCTGTAGAGTTTGCGCCCGTTGTTGGGCGTGGTGCCGTACGTGCCGAAGGCCTGCGCAGTGGTGGTGGCGAACTCGATCTCGATGATGAGCGTGCGGTTGGGGTTGTAGGCGAAGGGCGTCTGCAGGTCGATGGGGAACCAATCGCCGGTGGTGCCTGGCGGAATGGTGAAACTCGCCGCGGAGAGCACCTGGTCCAGCCCGGTGAAGTAGGTGTTGCCGCCGGCGAAGGCCACTTCGTTGGTGAGGCCCAGACGGATCACCAGATTGCCGAGGGTGACGCCTGTGTTCTGCGCTGTAGTCCCGTACCGGTAGTAGAGCCGCGTGATGTTCCCCGCCACCGGATTCGCGAGGTCCGATGGCAGATAGAGGCATTGCGTGCGCAGCGCCTGCGTATTGCCCAGCAGGAAGGTGCTGTTGCTGGTGCCGAGGGTGGCCTTCACGATCTGCTGCGCCGGGGCGGCGGAAAGTGCGTGCAAGGCTATGGTGAAGAGGGCGGTGCGGAAGGGGTTGTTCATGGCGATCGGGTTGAAGCCAAAGCTATCACGCTGGCCGGTACCGAGCGGGGCGCGACTTGGTCACGCTCACTCCCCGCCTCCCAGCCTCACAAGCAATCCCGCGCGCACCCCCGAGGTGCTCATGGCCATGTGCACCTTCAACGCCTTGTTGTCATCATTCTCATCGTACTCGTTCACATAGGTCACGTTCTCCGACCCGCTAGAGCTGCTGCTCATGCTCTGCGGCAGTAGGCGCGCGAATCACCAAGGATTGATTCGGGCGCGCATACCTTGCCGCCAAGCCAGCCGTCCATGCGCATCGTCCTCACGCTCGCCTCGCTCGTCCTTACCGCTTTGTCCATGGCCCAGCACCCTGCGCGATACTCCCGTGTCCGCATCACGTGCGACGAAGCGCACAGCCGACAGGAATTGAGCGCCCTCGGCCTGGCCATCGATCACGCGCTTCACGAGTCTGATGGCGTCACTGCCGAACTCTCGCAGGAAGAGATCGCTGTTGCACGAGCCAACGGATTCGCCGTGGAAGTGCTCATCGAGGATGTCACCTCCTTCTATCGCGAGCGCAGCGCCGAGTCACATGGTGCTCGTGGCGGCGGCGCGGCGTGCAATCCCGCTTCCGCCTATCCGATGCCGCAGAGCTTCGCGCTGGGAAGCATGGGCGGCTACCTCACCTGGGAGGAGATGCTGGCGAACCTCGATGCCATGCGCGCCGCGTATCCCCAGCTCATCACCGAGAAGCAGGAGATCGGCCTCACCATCGA
>CAZFBP010000127.1:0-4276 GCA_964517255.1 uncultured Chryseobacterium sp. | reverse complement strand
CTTCGGCGTGGACCTGAACCGCAACTACGCGCAAGGCTGGGGCGTGGATGACCTGGGCTCATCGCCGAACCCGGCGAGCGACGTGTACCGCGGCAGCGCGCCATTCTCCGAGCCTGAGACGCAAGCCATGCGCGACCTGTGCAACGCGCACGCGTTCCGCCTCGCGCTCAACTACCACGCCCACGGCAACCTCTTCATCTACCCGTGGGGCTACGACTTCGACATCTACACCCCCGATAGCGCGTGGTTCGTCCAGGCCGGCTTGCAGGCCACGCACGACAACCGCTACCGATTCGGCACCGCCAACCAGACCGTGAACTACGTGGTGAATGGCGGCAGCGACGACTGGATGTACGGCGAGCAGGTGAGCAAGCCCAAGATCATGAGCTGCACGCCCGAGTGCGGAGGCCCAGCGGATTGGTTCTGGCCACCCGAATGGCGCATCACCGAGATCGGCGCGGAGAACGTGCGGCAGAACCTGCGCGCCGCGGAAATCACCGGCATGTTCGGCCAGGCGCGCGATGCCGCATCGGCCATTCTTCCGCCCTTGAACACACACGCCGCGTTCCGCATCAAGCGGCTGGGACTGGAACCGGGGCCGCTCACCGTTTCGGTGGAGCCGTTGGTCAACATCGAGAGCGTTGGCGCGCCCATCACCTACGCCGCGCTGGCCCTGCTCGAGGAGCGCCTCGACTCCATTCCGATCACGCTGAGCGCGGGTGTGCAGCCGGGCGATCCGCTGGAGTACGTGCTCGCAGTGAGCAACGGCTCATTCACCTGGCGCGATACGGTGCATAAGGCCATGGGCGTTGAAGTCGTGCTCTTCGCCGACGACTGCTCCTCGCTCTCGAACTGGAGCACGAGCACCTGGGGCCTCACGGATGAGCGCTTCGCCAGTGCGCCCGCGTGCTTCGCCGATTCGCCCTTCGGCGCCTACGCGCCATTCGCAGTGTCCGAACTCACGCTCGCGCAACCCATCGACCTGGGCTTCGCTGCTGCACCGAGGCTTCAGTTCAACGCCGCGTGGGACATCGAGTCGCGCAACGACCTGGCGCAGGTGCTCGGCTCCAGCAACGGCGCGCAATGGTCGCCCTTGTGCGGTCGTATCGCGCGGCCGGGCTACGAGAACCAGGGCCTCGGCGATCCGGTCTTCGATGCGCAGAGCCCAGACTGGCGCCGCGAGGAGATCGACCTCTCCGACTACGCCGGCGGCCCGTTCTGGCTGCGCTTCCAACTGCTCAGCAACGACAGCCGCGAGTACGATGGCATCTACATCGACGATGTGCGCGTGGTGGGCTCGTTCACGATCGGCGGCATCTCCGAAGCCGCTGACGGGCATGCGATCCGCGCCTTCCCCGTGCCCGCGGGCGATCGCCTCCGCTTGGATGTGGCGAGCCATGTGAGCGCGAACGCCCTCTTCGTGGAGATGCGTGATGCCATGGGCGCTCTGGTGCGGCGCGTGGCCGTGCAACGAGGCAGCAACGATCTGCCGATCGAGGATCTGGCGGCGGGCACCTACGCGTGCAGCTTGATCGGCGCCGAAGGCCTGCTCGCCACCGAGCGCATCGTGGTGGTTCGTTGAAGCACCCCGGGCGCCGGGGCCACTCTCGCGCCCGAATGCCCGTCCTTTGCACCGCGATGACGCGTGGCCGGATCCTGTTCACATGCTTGCTCGCGTTGGCTGCATCGGCATCGCGCGGCCAGTGCCCCACCACCATCAGCGCATTCCCCTACCAGGAAGGCTTCGAGGCCAGCGCGGCCTGGACGAGCGGCGGTACGGGCAACGACTGGGCTTGGGGAACGCCGGCCAAACCGGTGATCACGGGCGCGGGCGGCGGCACCAGGAGCTGGATCGTGGGCGGACTCGCCACCAGCAACTACAGCCCCGGCGAGCAGAGCTGGATCGAGAGCCCTTGCTTCGATTTCAGCGCGCTGCCCTTCCCGTTCATCTCGTTCAAGCTCTTCTGGGAATGCGAACGCGTGTACGACGGGCTCGGCTTCCAGTACTCCTTGAATCAGGGCGCCACTTGGATCAATGTGGGCTCCGCTGCCGACGCGCCGGATTGCTACACGCAGAATTGGTTCAACGCTACGAGTATCAATAACCTCAACCTGGCCTCACCCAGCGAAGGATGGAGCGGCCGCGTGGGCACCACGATCGGATCCTGCCTCGGCGGCCAGGGCAGCGGCGCGTGGCTCACCGCATCGCATTGCCTGTCCGGATTGGGCGGAGAACCCAGCGTGAAGTTCCGCTTCGTCTTCGGCGCGGGCACCACCTGCAACGGGTACGATGGCGTGGCCGTGGACGATGTCTTCATCGGCGAGGCGCCGCCTGAAACGAACCCCGTGCAATGGACCTGCTTCGGTGACACGCTCTCCATCTCCAGCGTCCAGACCTGTGCCGACTCCTGGTCGTGGGACTTCGGCGATCCGGCGAGCGGCGCGGCCAACACCAGCGCGCAGCAAACGCCGCAGCATGTCTTCAGCGCGCCAGGCACCTACAGCGTCACGCTCACGCTCACCTATTCATGCCGTTCGCCGCAGGTGGTTCCGATCGCCGTGACCGTACTCGACCTGCAGATCATCACCACCGATCCCTCATGCGCCGGCAACGATGGCAGCATGCAGGCCGTGGTGAGCGGCGCTGCAGGCCCCGTGAGCTACTTGTGGAATCCCGGTGGGTTCAGCACGAGCACGGTGAGCGGCATCGGCGCAGGATCTTACGCCTTCGTTGCGAATGCGGTTGGCGCGTGCCCCATCGGCCAGCTGGTCACGCTAGCGCCACCGCCTTCTGCACCCACGGCGTCAATTGCATCCAGCGCGGCGACATGCAACGGCTTCGCCGACGGAAGCGCCTCGGTGACGGTGAACGGCGGAACGCCCGGCTACACCTACGCGTGGTCGCCGAGCGGCGGCAGCAGCGCCAGCGCCACGGGGCTGAGCGCAGGCACCTACGCCTGCACCATCACCGATGCGGCCAATTGCGCCACGAGCGTCTCCATCGCCGTTGCTGAGCCGCAGGCGCTCATCGTTGCCGCCCAGGACGACCTCTCGCTCTGCCTCGGCGATGCGAGCACCCTGAGCGCCTCGGCCTCTGGCGGAACACCCGGCTACACGTACATGTGGAGCCCGTCGGGGCCTGATGTCTCCCCGAGCACCACCACCACATTCAGCGTCATCGCTACCGATGCGAATGGCTGCTTGAGCAACGCGGAGGAAGTGCTCGTCACTATCGGCAGCGTGGCCACGCCCACCTTCACCGTTTTCGATACGCTGGGCTGCTCGCCGCATTGCGCCGCCTTCGAGGCGGACAACCCCAGCGATGAACTGGTCTGGGACTTCGGCGACGGCACCACGGCCACGGGCCTCGATGAAGTGCGCCATTGCTTCGCCACGGGCGGCAGCTACGATGTGACGCTCACCGCCACCAGCGCCGACGGCTGCAGCGGATCGTGGACCTTGCTCGCCGCGGTCGATGTGATCCAGTCGCCTTCCGCCTCCTTCACCGCGCACCCGCCGGCAACCACCACCGAGCAGCCCGTGATCACCTTCTTCGACCAGAGCAGCGGCGCCGATTCACTGGTGTGGGACTTCGGCGTGGGCGACAGCACCAGCCATGCGGCGGCGCCCAGCTTCACCTACGACAGCGTAGCGTGCTACACCGTGCGACTGATCGCCGTGAACGATCACGGATGCACGAGCACGGCCGAATCACAAGTGTGCGTGGAGGATCCCTTCGGCCTCTGGGTTCCCAACGCCATCACGCCCAATGGCGACGGCTACAACGATCGCTTCTTCGCCGTGACCACCGTGGCCAATCCCACGGAGTTCGAGCTGCTCATCTTCAACCGCTGGGGGCAGCAGGTGTTCACGGGCGCCAGGCCCGATGAAGGCTGGGATGCTGCCGGCGTGCCCGATGGCGTGTACGCCTGGAAGCTGCGCATCCGCGACACGCTGGGCAAGCGCCACGAGCACTTCGGCCACGTGAGCGTGCTGCGCTGATCACACCTTCGCTGTTGTCCGAGGAAGATCGTGGCCATCGTTCGCAAACCTTGCCGCGCATGAGAAATCGGGCGGATCGACATTACTGGACTTGCTTCTCCAGGTCGATCCGAACACCAGCTGCGACCCCTCCGGGGTCGTCGAAATCCACGATGCACCATGCAAAATGCTGCGGCCCTTTCGGGGTCGAAAGCCCAGCATTGCCGGTGATGCACGACCCCGAAGGGGTCGCAGCATCTGGAAAAGCACAACCACTGTTGCTCGACCCTGGAGG
>CAZFBP010000126.1:0-8834 GCA_964517255.1 uncultured Chryseobacterium sp. | reverse complement strand
AGGAAGGCGCCCACGGCCATCACGGCCAATCCGAGGGCCATGCCGTTCTTCATGCCTGTGCGCTTCAGCACCAGCGCGGCGGGCAACGCCATCACGAAGTAGCTCGCATAAAAGGCGAAGGGCACCACGATGCTCGCCTCGAAATCCGTGAGCTCGCACGCGATCCGCATGAAGGGGATCAGCGGGCCGTTGAGCCAGGTGACGAAACCGAAGAGGAAGAAGAGCCCGCCGAGGATCAGGATCGCGGTGGCGGTACCGCGCGCGTTGGCACTCATGGGCGGTGAATGTACCGGGAGGCCCCGCACATGGCCGGCCGTGGGTGCGGCAGAGCCAACAGGCCCCTGTGCGATCCCTACCAGTTCAGCGCCCGCTTGTAGTAGCGCGGGAACCGGACCCGCTTGCGCATGGCCCGGTAGTAACGGCTCCAGAGCGGCGTGGCCAGATCGTACTCCGACGCGCTCGGGACGCCATCGTGCCGCACTGCCTTATTGTGTTCGTTCCTGCGCGCCATGATCCAGAGACGATGCACCTGCGCGAATCGCTGTCCGGCGGATCAGGACGTGACAGGGCCATGACGGAACCGGCTGCGCACCTTTGCGCGTGAGCATGTTCGCCGATGTGATCCTTCCTCTAGCCGTGCCGGGGCGCTTCACCTTCAGCCTGCCCGCTGGGAGCCACGTGCGGGCAGGCATGCGCGTGGCCGTGCCTTTCGGGCGCGGCGGCAAGCTCTATGGCGGACTGGTGCGGCGCGTTCACCACGAGGCACCCGCAACCGCCGCGCGCGAGATCCTCTCCGTGATCGATGATGCGCCCATCGTCACCGAGGAGCAGTTCGTGCTCTGGGAGCGAATCGCGGATCACTACATGTGCGCGCTGGGCGAGGTGATGATCGCCGCGCTGCCCGGACAGCTCACGCTCAGCAGCGAGACGCGCATCGTGGTGAATCCCTTCATCGCTGAAGAACCCGCGCGCACCGATCGTGCTGGCCTGCTGATCAGCGCGCTGCTGGAACGCGAGGCGCTGAGCATGAAAGAAGCCGGCGAGCTGCTCGGGCTGAAGGACCCCATGCCCGCCATCAAGCGCCTGATCGATGAAGGCGTGGTGATCGTGGAAGAGGAATTGCGCGAGGCGTGGAAGCCGCGCACGGTGACCTACGTGAAGCTCACCGGAGCATCGAGCAACGAAGAAGCGCTGCACGCGTGGTTCGACAAGCTGGAGAAGAAAGCGCCCAAGCAATTGCACCTGCTCATGCGCTTCGTGGAGCTGAGTCGCTGCATGAGCGACGCGCCGCTGGAAGTGGAGAAGAACAAGCTCCTGCATCTCAGCGATAGCTCATCCGCGGCGCTGAGGCCGCTGGTGGAGAAGGGGCTCTTCGAGCTGTATGAGCGCGAAGCGGGTGTGCCTGCGCCAGCAACGCCCGGCAAGGGCAAACCCACGCTTTCGCCCGCACAGAACACAGCACTGAACGATGTGCGCGCAGGACTCTCAACGAAAGGCGTCGCGCTCCTGCGCGGAGTCACCTCATCGGGCAAGACCGAGGTCTATAGCACGCTCATCGATGAAGCCGTCGCCGATGGCGGACAAGTGCTCTACCTCCTGCCGGAGATCGCCCTCACAGCGCAGATCATCGAACGGCTGCGCGCGCGTTTCGGCGATCGCATCGCGGTGTATCACAGCCGCATGGCGCCGCGCGAGCGCGCCGAGCTCTGGATGCGCATGGCGCGCGGCGAGGGAACGCCGCCGATCATCGTGGGGGCGCGCTCAGCGCTCTTCCTCCCCTATCGTGATCTGAGACTGGTGGTGATCGACGAGGAGCACGACCCCAGCTACAAGCAGCACGAGCCGGCGCCACGCTACCACGCGCGCGACATGGCCATCGTGCTCGCCGGCATCCATGGCGCCAAGTCCTTGCTCGGCAGCGCCACGCCCAGCTTGGAGAGCATGCACAACGCGCGCGGCGGCAAGTACGGCTATGCGGAATTGCTCACGCGCTTCGGCGACGTGGCCATGCCCGCGATCTCCGTCGTCGATCTGCGCGATGCTGCGCGCAGGCGGCAGATGAAGGGGCATTTCAGCCAGCCGCTCATCGATGCCATCGACGCGGCGCTGAAGAAGCGCGAGCAGGCCATCCTCTTCCAGAACCGGCGCGGCTACGTGCCGGTGTGGCAATGCGAGAGCTGCGCGTGGGTGCCCTATTGCGATCACTGCGATGTGAGCCTCACCTACCACAAGAAGCTGCATCAGTTGCGCTGCCATTACTGCGGAAGGAATTATCCGCCGCCGGTGCAATGCGGGCAATGCGGCAGCAATCGCTTGCGCATGATCGGCTTCGGCACGGAGAAGATCGAAGAGGAGCTCGCCGAGATCTTCCCCGAAGCGCGCATCGCCCGCATGGATCAGGACACCGTGCGCGGACGACAAGCGCTCGACCGCATCCTCACCGGCTTCGCGCAAGGCGCCATCGACATCCTCGTGGGCACGCAGATGGTGACCAAGGGCCTCGACTTCGACCACGTGAGCACCGTGGGCATCCTCAGCGCCGACAGTCTCTTGCGCTTCCCCGACTTCCGCGCGCACGAGCGGGCCTTCCAACTCATGGCGCAAGTGGCAGGTCGCTCAGGCCGGAGGGACAAGCCCGGCAACGTGATCATCCAAGCACACGAGGCGCGCAATCCGGTGATCGGCCTGGTCACGCATCACGATGTCGAAGGCTTCTTCAACCGCGAAGCCGAGCACCGTCGCGCGCATGGCTACCCGCCGTTCATGCGCTTGCTCTCCTTGAGCCTCCGTCATCGCAACGAGGAGCGCGTGGCTGCCACGGCCGCCGCACTCGCACTGTTACTCCGTGAGCGCCTCGATGAGCGCGTGCTCGGCCCCGATATCCCCGGCGTCGCCTTCGTGAAGGACCGTCACATCCGGAACCTGCTCATCAAACTGCGCCGCAGCGCGCACCGCGAAGAGAAGGACTTCGTTCGCGAGGCCATCGACCGCGTATTCGCGCAGCCCGAGCACAGGGCCGTGCAATTCGTGGTGGATGTGGATCCGGTGTGAGATCATCATCGACTACCGGTCAAATAAGGCGAAGTTTTCAACAGTCGGCCGAATTCGCTTGCTTAATATTAGCATTGATTTCCGCAATACCCACCCTACCATGCTCACGCTTCACGCTTTAAGCTTTAAGCTTCATGTAGCATGTCTGATCACTCAGTTTGCACGGCGCAAGGCGCTCAGTGCTGGGTGCATTGCGATGCTGGCACTAAGGTCTCTTGATGCCTCATCTCAAATTACGATTGATCTCGATCAATGGTACTTCTGCGGCACACAAGAGAATTTTCTTAGCGTGCAGGTTTCCGGAGGTACGCCGCCATACATGTACTGGTGGAGCACCGGACACAGCGCCTACGC
Source organism: uncultured Chryseobacterium sp. (assembly GCA_964517255.1). GTDB lineage: Bacteria > Bacteroidota > Bacteroidia > Flavobacteriales_F > PHOS-HE28 > PHOS-HE28. The sequence continues at coordinate 5,429 of CAZFBP010000126.1, read as the reverse complement.
GAGTGGCATGACTATGTGGGATGTGCCCATTCCAGCGATACCAGTAGGAGGTGATTACTATCTGTTGGTGCGGGATCAGAACCTCGATTACGTGCTCGAAGTCGTCACCGTCGGCCTGCCATACACCATAGTCCAACCAACCTGCACGGACGCGACAGGTGAGATTCATCTCGATGTTTCAGAGTTGACCGGACCGCTGACCATTGAATGGTTTGGCCCCGGCGGTTTCTATGCACCGAATAATCTGCCATCGATCGATGATATTGGACCCGGGTTTTACTCGGCTAATATCATCGATGCCAATGGCTGCCAACGATTTCAGAGTTTCATCTTGAATCCAACTGACCTTGTAGTCGAGATCGATGCGATATATCCAAGCGGATTTATCTATTGGAACAATCCACCAGCGCCTGGTGAGCCCACGTGCACTGGTGGAGTTGATATCACGATATCGGGAGGAGTCCAGCCATACGATGTGCTTTGGCAACCAACGCAGCAAACAAGTGAAGATCTGACCGAGGTTAACTCTGATATTTTCCAACTTCGGGTGGAGGATGCAGCTGGCTGCCGAACCATCCATCGGGGGATCCACGTTCCATTGGATTGGGTCCTGACTTTGACCGCAGAGATCACGCCTACGCCTTCATGTGGCGCAGGAGGTGCGATCGACCTTACCGTAACGGGAGGAACTCCCCCATATACTTTTCAATGGGGCTCTGGACAGACATCCGAGGATGTTACCGGACTGTATGCAGGGCAGCACACGGTTGTTGTGACAGATGCGAATGGATGCACGCGTATTGGTCAATTCAACGTGGATGGCACTCCGAAAACGGTGAACCTCGAAGGAGGTGTACAGCATTCTTGTCCGGGTAGCGCCAATGGGAGCATCGATGTGACCGTGTTGAGCGGCGTTCCGCCCTTCTCATTCTCTTGGTCAAGCCCGAATGGGTTCCAATCAACACAGCAGAATGTCTCTGGATTGATGCCTGGGATCTATTACTTGGTTGTGTTCGATGCGATTGGATGCGTGGCCATTGAGACATTCATAGTGGAGGGTGTACCTGAGTTCACGCTGGAGACGACGGTGACACCAACTTGCACCAACTTGGGCGCAATTGATCTGACGGTAACCGGAGGATTGCCCCCGTTCACGATCGCTTGGAGTACAGGTGCCAACACAGAGGACATCAGCGGGCTATCACCGGGGCTGTATCATGTCTCCGTGGTGGCAGCCAATGGCTGTACCGCTAGCGCGTGGATCAACGTGCCCATACCCGAACCTTACTTTATGAAAGCACTCATCTCCTCCGTGTCGTGCATCGGTGATCCGAGCGGCAGTATTGATCTGGAAGTGATCGGGGGGGTGGCCCCATTCTCCTTCGCTTGGACTGGACCTGGCGGCTACACGGCCACGACCGAGGACATCGACAACCTTCCCGCCGGGAACTACACCGTGATGGTGACCGACGCAGCAGGCTGCCAAGCCACGGGAGCCTGGAGCGTACTCACCACGCCGCAGCTCGGAGCTAACACGATCCAAATACTGCCAAGTTGCAACAACTGGGGCAATGGCTTGATTAACCTCTCTGCTTATGGCGGAACCCCGCCGTATTCCTTTGCATGGACCGGGCCCGGCGGCTTCACGGCCACCACTTCCTGGCCTGGAATAAACACCGGCGTTTACCCCGGCCAGTACAACCTGACCATGACCGATGCCACGGGCTGCACCTTCGTGCAGTCCTATACTGTGCCTGCACACCCGGACGTGACCGTTGACGCCATAGTGACTCCATCATGCACCGAGTACGGTTCGGGCACCATCGATGCCACCATCGAAGGCGGTGCGCCACCGTACATCTTCAGCTGGTCAGGCCCTGACAATTTCTTCTCCACGCAGGCCAGCATCTCTGGCCTTGCGGCAGGCACATACCACCTCGCCGTCTTCGACGCCAACGGATGCAGCTTCAACTTCAGCTACGAGGTGCCCGGCGCATCGTGCTGCCCTGCCGATCTGGTGCTGCCTCCGGGCAGCTCGAGCCTCTCGCTGCCCGATGTGGTGGGCGGCACCGTGTACATAGCCGGGTGGTTCTTCGTGCTGGACGACCTGATCTTCCAGAACGCCACCGTGTACATGGGCCCCGGCGCGGAGATCTTCGTGAGCAGCGGCGCCATGCTGGAGTTCGACGGCTCGTCGGTGACCAGCTGCAACGGCGTCATGTGGAAGGGCATCAATGCCATCAGCGGCACCACGGTACGCGCGCGAAATTCCTTCATCGACGATGCCGAGCGACTGATCTCGGCCCACGACGGGAGCAACCTCTGGTTGCGCAACAACCAGTTTCACAACAACCGCGTGGCCGTGCTGGTGCCCCCGCAAACGGGTGGCGCGTACAGCAACGTGACCATCCTATCCGCCTGCAACACCTTCTACAGCCAAGGGCCCATGCCACAGCCCTATCCCGGCCAGCAGAGCGTGATCGGGGATCAGGGCTTCGCCGCCTTCGAGCTGCACCGCACCACCCTTAACCTCACCGCCGGTTGGAACTTCTTCCACCACCTGAGCAACGGCATCGTGGCCTTCCGGACGGACCTCACCGTTTATGACGCCACCTTCCAGGACATCGGCCCCGATGCCGCCTACACCGCCTTGGGCAGCGCCAACGGCAGTGGCATCTATGCCAATGGCGAAAAAGGTTGGGCTACCCTGGAGCAGATCGGCCACGGCAACGGCGAGCTCACCATGCCCTCCTTCAACAACTGCCGCTGGGGTGTGTACACCGAGACCATGAACGTGAAGACCTGGGGCAACCGCATGGTGCAGATGGGTACGGCCTACCGCATTGACCGTAGCGGCTACCGCCATGTGGATGTGTTCAGCAACCGCGTGCAGTGCAAGCGCGATGGCATGGACCTGCGCTTCAATGACGGCGCCGCGCACATCCTGCTCGATGCCAACCACATCACCTTCGGCGACCAGCCAGGGGCCTTGCGTGGTTTCTGCGGCATCCGGGTGGAAGAGGCTGCAACGGCCAACCCCAGCTCGGTGATCCAGAACAACACCATCATGCACGCGCCGTACTCCAGCTCGACCTTCGGCATCAGCCTGCGCGCTGCCAACGATTGGGCCGTGCAGGGCAACCAGGTGATGATGGCCAGCCGCCTTCATAGCCGCACCGGGATCCTGCTCCATGGCTGCAACCGCACCACGGTGAACTGCAACAGCGTGGACAGTTCGGACCCCTTGTTCGACCTGTACCCCATCGAAGGGCAGGCCGGCATCCGCAACTGGATGGGCAGCCAGCCACTGATCAGTTGCAATACCGTGGACAAGACCACCAACGGGATCCTTTTCAGCGGTTGGGCAGCCGATACGGACCTGCGCGGCAACGAGATCCACGACCACCGCTGGGGGCTACACCTGGAAGGCGATGCCATCATCGGGGAGCAGACACTGAAAGGCAACTTGTGGTTCGATGATGCACCAGGAAATGATTTACAGGCCTGGAACGAAAATCCGAACAATCTACTTGCCGTGCAAATCAAGGTTGGCACTACTATTCCACCGTCTGGAGCCAGCAATTGGCCGACTAGTGTGTTCCCTATAAGTGACTGGTTCGTTCCCGAAACAGGCACAGATTACTCCTGCGAAGAGGAGTTTGCCTGCGACGGATTAGGCGAGCGCTGCAAGGGCTGCTCCCCGGAGCTGATCGAGCGCATCGCCGATGGCACGCTGGAGAATTCCGAATACACCCCCGAGACGCGCTGGACCATGAAGGGTGACCTGTACAAGCTGCTCACCGAGGAGCCCGAGCGCATGGACGGCAACCCGCTGCTGGCAGATTTCTATACCGATCTGGAGGCCGAGGTGCTGGCCCAGCTGAAACAGCTGGAGGCCGACCAGTTGGCGCTCTATGACCTGGACCCCAGCGTGAGCGACGCACTGGTGCAGGGCGCCGCGCAACTGGAAGCGCTGCGCGGGCAATTGCAGAGCGAACTGGCCGCGCTGGCCGATGAGAACCTCACCCCCGCCCAGCAGCTGTCGCATGTGCAGACCATCGAAGGACTGCAGGCCGCCATGGACAACCTGATGACCTACCACGGCAACGCCTTGGAGCTGGCCGCCAACAGCCGCGCCCTCACCGCCGATGGCGTGAAGGCCACCAACGCGGCCATCGCCACCGGCGCGCTGATCGAGGCCAACCACAAGGCGGTGAACGAGATCTATCTGAGCACCCTGGCCAAGGACATCGCCGAGTTCACCCCGGCGCAGGCCGCCGACCTCTTCGCCGTGGCCAACCAATGTCCGCTCACCGGCGGCAACGCCGTGTTCCGCGCCAGGGCCATCTACAGCCTGATCGACGATGACCAGGAATACGACGATGCCGCCCTCTGCCTGCAGCAGGGCCTGATCACCAAGAACAAGCCCGCCGATACGCCGCCCACCTGCCTGCTGCTGCCCAACCCGGCAACGGACCAGGCCACCCTCGTGCTTGATGCGCCCCTGAGCGAGCCCGCCACGCTGCTGCTCACCAACGCGCTGGGCGCGGTGGCCCTGAGCGTGCGCGTGCCTGCCGAGCAGCTGCGCACGGAGCTTAAGCTCGCGGGCCTCGCACCCGGCATCTACCACTACACCCTGCGCTGGCCGCAAGGAACCATTGGCACCGGCAAGCTCGCCGTGGAACGATAGGACATGAGGCTTTGGGGCCATAGAAGCAAGAACCAGCGGCGGGCATGGCTCGCCGCTGGCTTCTCGCTGCTCATGTTGCCACTCCTCTCTAGCGCACAATTACACGATATGCGTTGGCTGGGAGGTTACTACCCACAACCACCTGCACCTGGATGGGGCGGGAATAAGACCGTCTTCCTAGACCTACCACCCGCCACCAGCATAGTTGAAGATCACGGGCTTTACATTAACAGGACAGTTGGGGTATTCACTAATGACTCTAATGCGATCGTTGCTTACACTAACGGGTGGCAGGTGGCCAATGTGGATCTACAAGTCATGCCCAATGGTTTTGGCTTGAACCCCTCGAACTACTTCAGTCCGCAGAGTGGATTTCCGGTTCCTTCCACTCACATCTTTCTTCCTTGGCCCAATAAGCCGGACAGTATCGCTTTGATCCACATGATCATTGATACGGTTAGTGGTTCGGGAACCTATCTAAGCGCAGGTCTCTTTTTGAGCATTGTAGATCTCGGTTTGGACAATGGCCGGGGCGACCTGACCTTGAAGAATCACGAGCTTATTCATACACCGTTGATCTGTGGCGGCCTATCCGCAGTGCGCCACGCGAACGGCAGGGATTGGTGGGTCTTCACACACGGCTATCTCAACAACACAATCATTTCCTTGCTGCTCACCCCCGATGGTTTCCAAGGTCCGTTCAGTCAATCCATAGGCAGCGTGCGTAGCGGACCTGCGC
>CAZFBP010000125.1:0-8859 GCA_964517255.1 uncultured Chryseobacterium sp. | reverse complement strand
CAGGAACTTGGTCCAGAAGCGGAAGTAGAGCAGGTGGCCGGTGGCGTGCTCGCTGCCGCCCACGTAGAGATCGACCTGCTGCCAGTAGTTGATCGCTTCCGGTGACGCGAAGCAGCCTTCGTTCTTCGGATCCATGTAGCGCAGGAAGTACCAGCTGCTACCGGCCCAACCTGGCATCGTCGTGGTCTCCAACGGGAAATACCCCTCACCCCCAGCCCCTCTCCCAAGGAGAGGGGAGTAATGCCAGTCCTTCGCGCGGGCCAGTGGCGGTTCGCCGTCCTCGGTGGGAAGGAACTTGTCAACTTCGGGCAAGAGCAATGGCAGGTGTTTCTCTTCTACAGCGCAAGGCACACCATCCTTGTAGTAGATCGGGATCGGCTCGCCCCAGTAGCGCTGTCGGCCGAAGGCGGCATCGCGCAAACGGAAGTTGATGCGACGCTCACCGGCTCCGAGTTTCTCCAACTCATCAATTGCGCGTTTGATCGCATCGGGCACCTTCAGGCCCTTGAGAAAACCTTCGCTGCAGATGGTGGCGTCTTTGCGCTCATCGGCCCCCTTGCTGATGTCAGCGCCCTCGGTGACGGCGATGATGGGCAACCCGAAGTGCGTCGCGAAATTCCAGTCGCGCTGATCGCCGCCGGGCACGGCCATCACCGCGCCGGTGCCGTAGCCTCCGAGCACGTAATCGCCCACCCACACGGGCACTTCCTGGCCGGTGAAGGGATGGATGCAGGTTGCACCGGTGAACACCCCGCTCACGCGCTTCACTTCCGTCATGCGCTCGCGCTCGCTGCGGTTCTTCGCCATGGTGACGTAGGCCATCACTTCATCACGGCGGTCGGCGGGCGTGATCACCTCCACCAATTCATGCTCTGGCGCGAGCGTTACGAAGGTGACTCCGAAGAGGGTGTCGGGGCGCGTGGTGAAGACTTCGATGGAATGCCCCTCACCCCCGGCCCCTCTCCCAAGGAGAGGGGTGGAGCTCACTTCTTCCGACTCGTTCTCCGACAGGGGCTCCGCATCGTCGACGTACTTGTGATCCGGCCTTGCAGCTAATTCGGCTTTGATGGAAGCTACAACGCGAGGCAATTCGGCCAGCACATCATCATTCGAGAAGCGGATCACATCGTAGCCGAGTTCCTTCAGTCGCTCAGTGCGTGCCGCATCCTCGGCCAATTGGTCGAGATGAATTCCGCCATCGACCTCAACGACCAGCCGCTTGGGAAGCGAAACGAAGTCAACGATGTATTGGTCGATCGCATGTTGACGACGAATACGCCCACCAGTCGCATGGCCTCGGAGTTGCTGCCAGAGCATCGCTTCTGCCTCTGTGGGATCCTTGCGCATCTCTCGTGCGAAGCGTTGCAGCTTGCCCGCGCTCTTCGCATCCGCGGTCAAGTAGCCAGGTCGTTCAGCCCACGATGGTGGCTTTGCCCCGCTCTCCTTGGGAGCGGGGTTGGGGGTGAGGGGCATTCCTCCCACTCCTTTGGAGAGGGCCGGGGTGAGGGGCATTTTCAGCTTGAAACGCACGAGCGCGCCTTCGCTTCTCCCGATCCAATTGCGTTGCGCCTCCTTGATGCTCTCGGTCCAGTCAAGCGTGTCGAGCCCGTCGAGCAGTCGCTGCGCGTAGGCCGTGATGCGCATGCTCCATTGCGGCATGCGCTTACGTTCCACAGGATGCCCGCCGCGCTCGCTCACCCCGTCCTTCACCTCATCGTTGGCGAGAACGGTGCCCAGCGCCGGGCACCAGTTCACCCAGGCCTCGCTGAGGTAGGCCAATCGGAAGTGCTGAAGGATGCGCTGCCTCGTGCGCTCTTCGTAGGCCTTCCATTCCGCTGCGGTGAAGGGGCCGAGCTCTTCTTCCACATCGCCGGTGAGCGCGCATGCATCGGCATGGTGCCAGCCTTGCGTCTCGAAGCGTTTCAGCAATTCACTGATGGGCCTGGCCTTCTGTGCATGGTGATCGTGCCAGCTATCGAAGAGCTGCAGGAAGATCCATTGCGTCCACTTGTAGAACGACGGGTCGCTGGTGCGCACCTCGCGGCTCCAATCGAAGCTGAAGCCGATGTTGTCGAGCTGTTCGCGGTAACGCGCTACGTTCACTTCCGTGGTCTTCGCCGGATGCTGCCCGGTCTGTATGGCGTACTGCTCGGCGGGCAGTCCGAAGCTGTCGTAGCCCATGGGGTGCAGCACGTTGAAGCCATTGTGCCGCTTGAAGCGCGCCACGATGTCGCTGGCGATGTAGCCGAGCGGATGCCCCACGTGCAGGCCCGCGCCGCTGGGGTAGGGGAACATGTCGAGCACGTAGTACTTCGGCTTCGTGGTGTCGTTCTCCACCCGGTAGGTGTTCCGCTTCGCCCATTCGGCGCGCCACTTCTTCTCGATGTCTTTATGCTCGTAAGCCATGCTCTTGCTTGCGTGGCGAAAGGTAGAAGGGCGTGCGGACGCGCCCCTACCTTCGCCGCCTGCCCGAAGGCAAGCAAGCCCGATGAGCGCCCGCCGCATCAAGGTCCGTACGCGCACCACCAGCGTGGGCACTATCATCGGCATCACCCTGGTGCTGTGGATGCTGGGGATCCAGGGCTTCATCCTGATGAATGCCCGGGCACTGGAGCGTTACTTCAAGGAGCAGGTGCGTGTGGAGCTCTTCCTGAAGCGCGAGCTGAAGGACGCCGATGTGATGCGCTTCCGCAAAGAGCTCGATCTGCAGCCGTGGTGCGCAGGCACCGTGCTGGTTTCGCCCGAGGAGGCCGCAGCGCGCATGAAGGAGGAGCTCGGCGAGGATTTCCTGGAGCTGCTCGGCGGCGTGAGCCCGATCGACCCGAACATCCAGCTGAGCATTATGCCAGCGTACGCGCAGGCCGACAGCATGAAGTGGATCGTGGAGGGCCTGCGCGCCGATGGCCGGCTTCACGATGTGGCCTACAACGCGGCCGTGATCGAGAACATGGACCGCAACTTTACCACCCTGACCATGGGCGGCCTGGTCTTCCTGGCGTTGCTCCTGGTGGTGGCGGTTGCGCTCATCAACAACACCATCCGCCTCGCTGTGCACAGCCAGCGCTTTCTCATCCGCACCATGCACCTGGTGGGGGCCACGCGCTGGTTCATCAAGCGTCCCTTCCTCATGGGCGGCTTGTGGCAAGGGCTCATCGCCGCAGTGCTCGCCGTAGGCGGATTGGCTGGGCTCTTCTGGCTGGGCAAGCGCTACGTGCCCGACCTGCTGGCCTTCACCGACGCGCTCTCCCTGGCGCTGCTCTTCGCCGCCGTGGTGGCCCTGGGCCTGCTGATCGCCTTGCTGGCCACCTGGGTGGCTGTGGGCCGCTACCTTCGCATGGATCACGAGGCATTGCACTGGAGCTGAACAATTGACCAATGGCCAAGAAGAACCACTTCAACGACCTGGCATTCACCGCCGCGAACTACCGTCTGCTGATCATCGGCCTGGGCATCGTGGTGGTGGGCTACATGCTCATGAGCGGCGGCGGCAACGGCGACCCCAATGCCTTCGATGCCTCGGAGATCTTCAGCGACCGCCGCATCACTGTTGCGCCTATCGTGGTGCTGGTGGGCTACCTCTTCGTGGTGTACGCCATCCTCAAGCCCGGACGTAGCGGCGAGGCGGGCCGATGACCCTGCTGCAGGCCATCATCCTCGCCATCATCGAGGGCGTCACGGAGTTCCTTCCTGTGAGCAGCACCGGGCACATGATCATCGGCTCGGCGGTCATGGGCATCGGCAAGGACGAGTTCGTGAAGCTCTTCACGGTGGCCATCCAGTTCGGCACCATCCTCAGCGTGGTGGCGCTCTACTGGAAGCGCTTCTTCCAGAGCTTCGATTTCTACCTCAAGCTCCTCGCGGGATTCATCCCTGCTCTGATCGCCGGCCTGCTCTTCAAGGCGCACATCGATGCGCTGCTCGAGAACGTGTTCGTGGTGGGCGTGGCGCTCTTCCTGGGCGGCATCGTCTTCCTCTTCATTGATCGGTGGGTGCCCGGCGGCACGGAGAGCGGGCCGCAGCCCATCACATGGAGGAAGGCCTTCACGATCGGCGCATGGCAATGCCTGGCCATGGTGCCCGGCGTATCGCGCTCGGCGGCCACCATCATCGGCGGGCTCACGCAAGGCCTCACGCGCAAGCACGCGGCCGAGTTCAGCTTCTTCCTGGCCGTGCCCACCATGTTCGCCGCAACGGTGAAGAGCATGTACGATTACACGAAGGATGTCGGCTCCTTCACCAACGAGCATCTTCAACTGTTCGCCGTCGGGAACGTCGTCGCCTTCATCGTGGCCATCATCGCCATCCGCGGCTTCATCGGCTTCCTGACGAAGCATGGGTTCGAGGCATTCGGCTGGTACCGCATCGCCGTGGGCGGCATCTTGATCGCCCTGCATGTGGTGGACGTGCCCTTGCAGATGTTCTGATGCCATGCCCATCGATCACGTCTTCGACCCGCTCGCTGGTGGCCTGATCCTGGTGGACAAGCCGCTCGGCTGGACCAGCTTCGATGCCGTGAAGAAGATCCGTGGCGCGATGCGCAGCGTGGTGCAGCGCCGCAACTTCAAGGTGGGGCATGCGGGCACCTTGGATCCGCTAGCCAGCGGACTGCTGATCATGGCCTATGGCCCGCGCACCAAGGAGCTGCCGCAGATCACCGGCCTGGAGAAGACCTACACGGGCACCATCACCCTGGGTAGCACCACACCCAGCTACGATCGGGAGACCACGCCGGTGGAATTCGGCCCGTGGCAGCACGTGAGCGGAGCGGAGATTCGATCCGCCTTCGCCCGCTTCATCGGCGAGGTGGAGCAACGTCCGCCGAATTATTCCGCGAAGCGCTTCGAGGGCGAGCGCGCCTATTTCCTCGCACGCGATCCGGAACGAGCGCACACCATCGAGATGCCCGTTTTCAACGTGCTGATTTCATCGCTCGAAGTGACCGCGATCCGTGGCGCCGACATCGACTTCGAGGTGCATGTGAGCAAGGGCACCTATATCCGCTCGCTGGCCCACGACATCGGCCAGGCGCTCGGCTGCGGCGCGCACCTGAGCGCGTTGCGCAGGACCGCCATCGGTGATCACCGCGTGGAGGACGCTCACCCGCCACTGGATTGGGCTCAGTGGATCGCTCCATTGCCCGACCGGGCCTGAAGGCCACCCGTCGAACGGCCCGTCCCGGCCGCTTGATCAACAACCTAATCCGCTGACCGCGAAGGACTTTCATGCTGAGTTAACAACGCCCTTATATTCGGCCCCCCAAACCCCGGCGAGGCCCCGTAAGACCCCGCGAAGCCCATGAAACTCAACGCATTCAAGTTCAACCTGCCCAAAGAGCAGATTGCCCTCTACCCCACCAAGGACCGCGACGGCAGCAAGCTGATGGTCCTGCACCGCAAGGACGGGAAGATCGAGCACAAGAAGTTCAAGAACATCCTGGACTACTTCAACGAAGGCGACACCTTCATCCTGAACAACACCAAGGTGTTCCCCGCGCGCATGTGGGGCAACAAGGAGAAGACCGGCGCCAAGATCGAGGTGTTCATGCTGCGCGAGCTGAACCGCGAGAGCCTCTTGTGGGACGTGATCGTGGACCCCGCCCGCAAGATCCGCATCGGCAACAAGCTCTACTTCGGCAAGGACGATGAGCTCGTGGCCGAGGTGATCGACAACACCACCAGCCGGGGCCGCACGCTGCGCTTCCTGTTCGATGGCCCGTACGAGGAGTTCAAGCGCACCATCACCGAGATGGGCGAGACGCCGTTGCCGCGCTACATCAAGCGCGAGACCGAGGCCAGCGATGCCGAGCGCTACCAGACCATCTTCGCCAAGCACGAAGGCGCCGTCGCCGCGCCCACGGCCGGCCTGCACTTCAGCCGCGAGCTCATGAAGCGCATGGAGCTCCAGGGCATGCACTTCGCGGAGATCACGCTGCATGTGGGACTGGGCAGCTTCCGCCCGGTGGAAGTGGAGGACCTCACCAAGCACAAGATGGACAGCGAGCAGGTGATCATCGGACAAAAGGCCTGCGACATCATCAACGCCAGCGTGGACGCCAAAAAGCACATCTGCTGCGTGGGCACCACCACCATGCGCGCCATCGAGAGCAGCGTGAGCACGGACGAGCACATCAAGCCGTTCAACGGATGGACCAACAAGTTCATCTTCCCGCCCTACGAATTCAACATTGCAGACCGCATGGTCACCAACTTCCACATGCCCGAGAGCACGCTCCTGATGATGGTGGCGGCCTTCGGTGGCTACGATCACGTGTGGAACGCGTACAAGGTGGCCATCAAGGAGAAGTACCGCTTCTTCAGCTACGGGGATGCGATGCTGATCATCTGAGTGGAAAAAACACGGAGGCACGGAGGCCGCAGGGAAATTCCTTGCGGCTTCTTCTTTACACCTTTGTCGTCGTCTCAATGAAACGTTCAACCATCATCGTCGCGGGCGGCAGCGGCAAGCGCATGGGGGCTTCAGTGCCCAAGCAATTCCTTCTGCTCAAGGGCAAGCCTGTACTGTGCCGTACCATCGAAGCCTTTTACCAGGCGGACCCGGACATGCAGCTCATTGTTGTGCTGCCGGAGGACCAGTTGGACAGTTGGCGGATGCTCTGCATCGGGCATGGCTTCACGCTGGAGCACAGCGTTGTGTGCGGAGGTGAAGAGCGCTTCCATTCCGTCCGGGAAGGATTGAAGGAGGTCAAGCACGAGGGGCTGGTAGCAGTCCACGATGGTGTGCGGCCGCTGGTGAGCGTGGAGCTGATCGCCCGTTGCCTTGCCGCTGCCGAAGCACATGGGGCCGCCATCCCCGTGGTGCCGGTAAGTTCTTCGGTGCGAGAGGTGATCGGGGACGGTTCCCGTGCGGTGGACCGCGCACGCTTGCGCTTGGTGCAAACCCCGCAGTGTTTTCGTGTGCCGCTGTTGCGGAAGGCCTTCGAGCGGCCCTACGACCCGGCCTTCACCGATGAGGCCACGCTGGTGGAACGCACCGGAACTACCGTGCATCTGGTGGAGGGGGAAGAGCGGAACATCAAGCTGACCACGCCCTTGGACCTGCGGGTGGCGGAGGTCTTTCTTGATCGGGATTGAATCCTCAGTACGGGACTTCCATCACCTGAACGGCGGCCCCATCGATCTCGGCGAACTCGGAGGTACGCTCCATTCACTGCACAGGTTTTTGAGGTTTGTTCGTGTGAATTGGGGATGGTCGATCGTTGTCCGCGCGGATCATCCCCGGCAAGGGCCGTACGGGCTTGATCCGGTCCAGTTCGCGGGCCACGCGGAAAGCGGGTAGTGAGGGGCCATATCGTTGGTAGGACCGAGCGGCTGTACGTGTTGATGATGTTCAGTAACCGGCGGGTCCTGCCGTCCCAGAGCGTGTCGTGCCCGAAGTCGGTGCAAAAGCCCTGGACCGGCACATCAAGTTGAACGAAGTCCTACCGGCCCTACCGCGCATTCACAGCTCCCGCCGTTGTGCCCGACATCAATCGGGCGATGACCTTGGTTCCGGGAAATTGCTCCATGATGATCTTGACGAATACCGTGATGGGTATGGCCATGATCAGGCCGGGCACGCCCCAGATGTATCCCCAAAGCATGAGCATCACCAGCACGGTGATCACGTTGATGGAGAACGTTTTGCCCAGGAAGATCGGTTCCAGTATGGAGCCCATGAGCACCTGTACGCCAATGATCACAAGGATAAAGGCGAGCAGCGTACCCGATGTATCGAGTTCCACCATGGCAAAAAGGCTCAATAGAATGACCGAAACGATCGAGCCGACCATCTGCACGAAGTTGATCAGGAAGGCGAAGAGACCCCAGAAAACAGGGAAGCTCACATCGAAGAACAGGCAGGCCAGCGTGAAACCGACACCGGTGAAAAAGCTAATGATGAATTTGACCCGGATGAACTTGATAATGTCCTTCTCTATTCTCCTGAACACCTTTACCGAAGCGTATTTCCGGCGAAAGAACACGGTCTGCAGCACGTCCTGGAGGTTGATGGATCCTGCCAGAAGAAGCAGTACGAAGAAGGCCGTCATCAGGGTCATGGTCAGTGTGTTGCCGACCATCTCAACCGTGGGGCCCAGGTTGTTGAAGACATTGAACTCCTTGAGGTAGTGATCGATCACCCTCACTCCAGCGATGCGCTCAATGCCCAGGAACGATTCCAGCGACACCACCAAGCCTAGTAGCTTGGACTCGGCCAGGGCTACAAACGTGTTGTCGACCGAGAGGAGCTCGCTCGTGGAGATCCTGACCAAGCGACCACCGAAATAGAACGAGAGGGCGATGATGCCAATAACAGCAATGATGCCAAGCGCTTTGGGGATCTTCTTCTTGTTCAACCACCGCATCAGCGGAAGAAAAAGAAGGGCGATGAACATGGAGAAGAAAAGCGGTACGAAAATGAAGGAAAGCTCCTTCAGCAGATAGAAGATCAAGGGAACGACGATGACGAGCAGGAGCCTGTTGGTAGTGCCTAGGTCATTCATCTCGAAACGGATCCGATTCGGTTCATCGCGGGGGCTTGATGATCGCAAGGTCGTGAATTTCCGCTCCGCCCAATACGGCATCGGGCAGTGAACGGAGGTCCAGCGGGGAATCTCCGTTCCCGTTCCCGAACGGGAGAGGATGAATCAACCCTCACTCAGGTCTCCGCCTCGGGACCCTGCGTATGGAAAGTGGGCGATCATGCGTGGGGTCCCCTGATCGCCGGAGGTATTTCTTGGCATGACCCTGTGTGAGATGTAGTACGTGTGTAAGATGCGTGGCAACGACCTTTGCACCATGAACGCCAGCCCCATCGATCTCCGCGAACTCTCCAAGGCAGAAGTGAGCGCACTTGTTGCCG
>CAZFBP010000124.1:532-8946 GCA_964517255.1 uncultured Chryseobacterium sp. | reverse complement strand
CCGCGCTGGTCGCGGCCGCGCAGGTCGGTGGCGCTCCGCTCACCTGGACGCTCGTGCACCCCACCACCAAGATCCGGCATGGCGTTGACCGTGACATGGATGGCATCTACGACTTCACCGATGGGGACAGCGAGCTCGCATTGAGCCTCGTGCTCGAAGGCGCCTGGAACGGCACGGCGATGCGCACCGACTTGAAGGCCGCAGGCGTGCTGCCCATGAGCGATCCGTACGGCATGAGCGCCACCATGAGCCAGGCCCTGCTGGACCGCACAGGCAGCAACGCGCCCGTGGATTGGGTGATGGTGCAGCTGCGCGATGGCGCCAACCATGTGAACGTGGTGGATGAGCGAGCCGCGCTGGTGCTGGCCAACGGCAAAGTGGTGAGACCCGACGGCGAGGAGCCGCTCTGGTTCCCCAACGCGCCGCGCGGGCAATACAAGGTGGTGGCCTGGCACCGCAATCACCTCGCCGCCATGACCAGCGCGGCCGCGCAGTACGGCACGGGCCCGGTGAGCATCAACCTGAGTGACCCGGCGCTGGCCACCTTCGGCACCGATGCGCGCACCACCTTGGGCAGCATAGCGGCGCTATGGGCCGGCGATGTGAGCGGCGACGGCGTACTGCGCTACACCAATACAGGCAACGACCGCGATCCGATCCTGGTGCGCATTGGCGGCAGCGTGCCCACGGCGACCACCAACGGATACTACCCGGAGGACGTGAACCTGGATGGCGTGGTGCGCTACGCCAACGCCAACAACGACCGCGACCCGATCCTGGTGAACATCGGAGGCGCCGTGCCCACCAATACGCGTACCGAGCAGCTACCCTGAGCCGCAGCGTTCCAAGTGCAGCATGTGCGAGGCCCCTGGCTCCGATCAGGGGCCTCGTGCGTTCGGCTACTTTCGGCGCCCACTAGACCATGCGCCACCCCTCGCTCCTCGCCTTGCTGCTCCTGGCCACCGCTGCGCATGCGCAGGAGGATGGCTTCAACTGCCTGGCCAACGACCCTGTTGAGCTCGCGCGCCGTGCCGCTCAGGACCCGGACTTCCTTCAGCATGCCGCCGAGGCGCGCGCTGAACTTGATGCAGCCTCGGCCGATCATCGCGGTGGCGGCGGGCCCTACGTGATCCCCGTGGTCTTCCACATCATCCACAACAATGGCGTGGAGAACATCAGCGATGCCCAGGTGGAGGACGCTGTGCGCATCCTGAACGAGGACTACAGCCGCATGAACCCCGACTGGACGCAGGTGGTGCCCGCCTTCATCGACCTGGTGGCCGATGTGGGCATCGAGTTCCGCCTGGCAAGGCTCGATCCGCAGGGCAACTGCACCAACGGCATCACGCGCACGGTGAGCAACCAGACCAGTTTGGGCGATTTCGAGATGACACAACTTATCCAGTGGCCGCGCGAACGTTACATGAACGTGTGGGTGTGCCGCTACGCCAACGGAGCAGCGGGCTACACCTATTACCCCATCTGGCTCGACACCTGGCCCGAAGCCGATGGCATCGTGGTGCAGCACAATTACCTCGGCAGCATCGGTACGGGCTCACCCTTCCGCTCGCGCGTGCTGAGCCATGAGACAGGCCATTGGCTGAACCTGAAGCATTGCTGGGGCGACAGCAACGAGCCCGGCGACGACGCCAATTGCGGCATGGACGACGATGTGGAGGACACGCCCCTCACGCGGGGATGGACCAGCTGTCTGGCCAGCGGTGCCAGTTGCGGCAGCGTCCTGGACAACGTGCAGAACTACATGGAGTACGCCTACTGCTCGCGCATGTTCACCCTGGGGCAGGCCGACCGCATGATCACGGCACTCACCTCATCCATCGCGCAGCGCTCAAACCTCTGGCAGCCGGGCACCCTCGCCCTCACAGGGGTGCTCGGGCCCGGCACGGTGTGCGAGGCGCGCTTCACCGCCGACCGCCGATCGGTGTGCGCGGGCGGCAGCGTGACCTTCGATGATCAGAGCTTCAATGGCGTGGTGGCCCGCGCATGGAGCTTCCCCGGCGGGCAGCCCGATACGAGCACGGACGAACAGCCTGAGGTCACTTACCCTGCTCCCGGCCTCTATCCGGTGTCGCTCGTGGTGAGCGATGCATTGGGCGGCAGCCTCGCCGCCACGGAGAGCTCCTACATCCGCGTGCTGCCCTCACCGGGCCAGGCCTTGCCCGTGGTGGAAGGATTCGAGTCGGCGACCGCATTGCCCAATGACTCGTGGGAGGTGGTCGATCCCAGCTCCGATGGCAGTTTCGTGGTGAGCACGAGCGTGGCCTACTCCGGATCGCGCAGCGCGCGACTGCCCAACACCATCTTCAGCGCGGGCCGCACGGACGAGTTGATCTCCGCCACCTACGACCTCAGCGGTCTCCAGGGCGCCATCGTCACGTTCCGCTATGCGTACGCCAAGCGCTACATCGCCGATGACGATGCCCTCTACGTGTGGGTGAGCGGCAATTGCGGCGACTCGTGGTACTTGCGCAAGGTGCTTCGCGCGAATACCGGCCTGCTCACCGCCGGCGTGGTGCCTGGCACCTTCAGCCCGAGCGCCGCTCAATGGCACCTGGCGGAAATCACCAACATCGGCACCAGCCTGTGCACGCCTGATTTTCGCATCCGATTCCAATTCGTGAGCGATGGTGGCAACGACCTCTACATCGACGACATCAACATCATGGCTGGTCAGGTGGGCATCGAGGAGGAGGGGGTCGCCGTTGGCGCGCTGAGCGTTCGGATGGATCCCACATCGGGCGCGGCCGAAGCGCTGGTGAGCCTGCGCGGTGCGGATCGCGTGCAGATCGATGTGCTCGATGCCCTCGGCCGCGTGGTGCATTCTGGGCAGCCGATCATGCTGCCGGCCGGAACGCACCGGCTGCCCTTGCCACTCCATGACCGCGCGGCCGGGCAATATGTGCTGCGCGTGCAAGGCGAACTCTTGAACGAGGCCATTCGATTCGCCAAGCCCTGAGCCGCTTTCGTCGGCTTGCGGCACGACTCCGTTGGGCGATTGTCCGACTTGGTCGGAGCAACTGGTCATGTGCGCGATGATCTGCGGGCGGCAGGATCCCCATTCGCGTGCCAGCATGACCGCCGCATGACGGGCGCGCATGCCGGATCCGGGTATTTTCGGGCGCTCAAAAAAAAGCCACTGCATGCGCCTCGGCCTCATCGTCCTCTCGCTCCTCGCGCTTTGCGCGAATCCGCTCATCGCGCAGGTGCGTCCGTGCAGCGCAAACGAGATGGATCGGCAACTCGCATTCGTTGATGACCCCGTCGCCGAAATGGAGCGCATCGCGCAGGCCGATGCCGAACTCGAGGCCTTCACGGCGCAATGGGCCGCGGATCAGACCGGTGCCGAACGCGTGGACTACACCATCCCCGTGGTCTTCCACATCATCCACAACAACGGCGAGGAGAACATCAGCAATGAGCAGATCGAGGACGCGGTGCGGATCCTGAACGATGACTTCAACCGCCTGAACGCCGATTGGGACAATGTGAGCCAGGCCTTCCTGCCGCTCGTGGCCAATGTCGGCATCGCCTTCAAGCTGGCCAGGCGCGACCCGCAGGGCAATTGCACCAATGGCATCACGCGCACGGTGAGCGCGCTCACCAACGACGGCACGCAGACCATGAAGGACCTGATCCAATGGCCGCGCAATAAGTACCTCAACATCTGGGTGGCCGCCAGCGCCGATGGCGCCGCAGGCTACACCTACCGCCCTGGCTCGGTGAACAACCAGCCCTCGTGGGACGGCATCGTGATCCTGCATGACTACACCGGCTCCATCGGCACCGGAAGCGTGGGCCGCAGCCGTGCGCTCACCCACGAGGTGGGCCACTGGATCAATCTGGCCCATACCTGGGGCAATACCAACGAGCCGGCTGTAGCCGACAACTGCGATTCGGATGATGGCGTGAGCGATACGCCGAACACCATCGGCTGGACCTACTGCGCCTTGAATGGCGCGAGCTGCGGCAACGATTTGGATAACGTGGAGAACTACATGGAGTACAGCTACTGCTCCAAGATGTTCACCGAAGGGCAGAAGACGCGCATGATCGCCGCGTTGAACAGCAACACATCCCAGCGCAGCCAGCTGATCACTGCGAGCAACCTCACCAGCACGGGGGTGAATGACCTTCCCACGCTGTGCCAGGCCTCCTTCGGCAGCAGCGCGCGCCAGATCTGCGCGGGGACGCCCGTTGATTTCACCGACCTCAGCTACGATGGAGTGACCAGCTGGCAGTGGACCTTCAACGGGGGCACGCCTGCGACCGCTGAGGATGAGCAGCCCACCGTGGTGTACACCGAACCCGGCACCTATGCCGTGAGCCTCACGGTGTCCGACGGCGCCAACAGCCTCACCACCACGTCCAACGCGTACATCACCGTGCTCCCCAATCCCGGTACGGCACCGCCGGTGGTCGAAGGCTTCGAGAGCATTGCCGCGCTCAATGGCCCGGAGTGGTACACCGTGAACCCGAACAACGACAACACGTTCCAAGTGACGAGCACCGCAGCCTACTCCGGCGCGAAGAGCATGCGCCTGCTCAACTCGATGTCCGCTTCCGGCAATGCCGATGAGCTGCTCTCGCGCACCTTCGATATGACCAGCGCCGAGGACATCACCATCAGCTTCCGATGGGCCTTCGCCCGGCGCACTGCCGCCAACGACGATGCGCTGGGCGTGCATATCAGCAACGATTGCGGGGACAGCTGGATGCTGCGCAAGATCATGCGCGGTTCCACCACGCTGCCCACTGCGCCCAACGCTTCCACCAATTTCGTCCCCAATGGCGCGTCGCAGTGGGGCTACACCGAAGTCACCAACATCGGCGCCACCAGCCACATCAGCGACTTCCGCTTCAAGTTCGTCTTCGAGGCGGATGGCGGCAACAACCTGTACATCGACGACATCAACATCAACGGGATGCCGGTGGGCGTCGATGAGCTCCAGGCTCCGGCATCCGGCCTGGTGCTCATGCCGAATCCTGCAACCGACCAGGTGCGCGTGATCACCACGCTCAGCCGTGCGGCCGAGGTGCGCATGGCGATCATCGACGCGACGGGCCGCGTCATCATTGGCCAGGACCTGGGCTCGCGCCCGGCCGGGGAGATCATGATCCCCATCGACCTTGGCGCACTGGCTGCCGGCAGCTACCTGGCCAGGCTCGAGGTGGATGGCGCTGCCTCGGTGGCGCGTCTGGTCATCGAATAGCGAGGAGAGGCGCTCAGCTTCCGCGCGGGGCAGCCTTCGCGTAGTTTCGCGCGTCCACTTGAACAGCAACCACGCATGAACAGGATCCTAGCCTTTGCCGCCCTGCTCGCACTTGGCCACGTGCGCGCCCAGGAGGGCGGCTTCACGTGCCGCACCAACGAGCCGTCCATCCTGGAGCAGCTCCACGGCAACGCCCCGGACGCCATCGCGGCCATCGCAGCGGCCAACGCCGAGCTGGAGGCGTGGACAGAGGGCTTCAGCGAGGGCGCGCGCAGCACCTACACGGTGCCCGTGGTCTTCCACATCATCCATCAGTACGGCAGCGAGAACATCAGTGATGAGCAGGTCTTCGATGCCATGCGCGTGCTCAACGAGGACTTCAACAAGCAGAATCCCGATTGGGACGACGTGGTGAGCCAGTTCCTGCCGCTGGTCGCCAACATCGACATCGAGTTCAAGCTGGCCCAGAAGGACCCCAACGGCAATTGCACCAAGGGCATCACGCGCACGGTGAGCGCCCTCACCAACGTGGGCGATCAGAGCATGAAGAACCTGATCCAGTGGCCGCGCAACAAGTACCTGAACGTATGGGTGTGCGCCTACGCCGATGGCGCTGCGGGCTACACGCTCACGCCCGGCGGAGCGGCCTTGTACGCGGCCGCCGACGGCATCGTGATGCTGCACAATTACGTGGGAAGCATCGGCACGAGCAGCGTGAGCCGCAGCCGCGCCCTCACACACGAGGTGGGCCATTGGATCAACCTGGAGCACACCTGGGGCGGCAGCAACACGCCCGGCGTGGCCAGCAACTGCAACACCGACGATGGCGTGAGCGACACCCCGAATACCATCGGCTGGACCAACTGCACGCTGAGCGGGACCACCTGCAGCTCGCTCGACAACGTGGAGAATTTCATGGAGTACAGCTACTGCTCCAAGATGTTCACCAATGGCCAGAAGACGCGCATGATCGCCGCGCTCAACAGCAGCACCGCGCAGCGCAACCAGCTCATCACGGCAAGCAACCTCACGTCCACGGGCGTGAACCTGCCCGATGCGCTGTGCGCCGTGGAGTTCAGCGCCGACAAGCGCGTGATCTGCCAGGGCGGCTCGGTGATCTTCGCCGACGACAGCTACAGCGCGGTGACCTCGCGCAACTGGTCCTTCACCGGCGGTAGCCCCGCCACCGCCAACGGTGAGAACCCCACGGTGACTTACAACACCCCGGGCCAGTACGCCGTGAGCCTCACCGCGAGCGATGGCAGCACCACGCTCACGAGCAACCAGACCGCGTACATCACCGTGCTGGGCGTGCCGGGCAGCCAGCCGCCGGTACAGGAAGGCTTCGAGGGCATCAGCGCCTTCAACGTGCCGGATTGGTTCGTGGAGAACATCCACAACGACAATACCTGGAGCGTGACCAGCGCTGCGGCCTTCACCGGCGGCAAGAGCGCGCGCATCCTGAACACCGCGTCGATGGATGGCCGCGTGGACGAACTGATCTCGCGCACCATCGACATGAGCGGCGCCACGCAGATCAGCGTGAGCTTCCGCTACGCCTACGCGCGCCGCGCCGCGAGCGACGACGATGCGCTGCGCTTCTGGACCAGCATCAATTGCGGCCAGTCATGGACCCTTCGGAAGATCCTGCGCGGCAGCAACAACCTGCCCACCGCGCCCAACAACACCAGCAGCTTCGTGCCGAACGGCCCTTCGCAATGGGCCTACACGGAGATCACCACCATCAGCAGCACCAGCCACGTGCCCAACTTCCGCTTCAAGTTCGAGTTCGAGAGCGACGGCGGCAACAACGTCTATATCGACGACATCAACATCAACGGCCAGCCAGTGGGCGTGGAGGAACTCGGCGCGAGCGCCAATGGCCTCGCCGTGTTCCCGAACCCCGCGAAGGACCAGGCCATTGCCGTGGTGCAGCAGCGCCGCGCCGGAGCGCTCACCCTCGATGTGATCGACATGACCGGCCGCGTGACCGTGAGCCGCGCGTTGGGCCAGCGTCCCGCAGGTGAGCAGCGCATCGACCTGCCACTCGCGGGCCTCAGCCCCGGCGCCTATTTCCTGCGCGCCAAGGCGGGCGACGAAGTGCGAACGATCCGGTTCATCGTGCAATGAGGAAGTCCGCGATCCTGCTCGCCAGCGTCGCGCTCACGGCTTGTGGCCGCGTGGCCGATGGCACCAAGAGCGCGCTGAACAAGGGCGGTGAACTCGCTGGCGCTGCCGCCACGGAAGTGGTGGAAGGCATGGCCACCGGCGTGGAGAAGACGTGGAGCATCGACGTGGCGCTCTCCGACGAGCTGAAGGCGAAGGGGATCTCCTTGGGCAAGACCATGGTGGAGGAGGATAGCAAGGGAACGGATAATGTGCTGGTGCTTTACATCATCTCATCAAGCGACTTCAAGGGGCCGGTCACCGCTGTAGCGCTGGACCAGGAAGGCCGGGAGTACGGCCGCGCCACTGCGGATCTGGCGCTCTCAGCGAATGGCGCGGATTACTACACGCTGCGCTTCCAGAGCCGTACCGACCTGGAGCGCAAGAGCCGGATCGAGCTGAGGTGATACGACTCACACGGCTGCGGCCGCTTCCGGCATCGCCTGCACCACCTTCGGCGCGTTACCGATGAGGATCTGGTCGTCAAGCACCATCACCGGCCTCTTCAAGAACGTGTACTCCTCCAGGATGTACTTGCGGTAGTCCTTCTCGGTCAACTTCATCTGGCCCAAACCAAGCACACGGTACTTCAATGCGATGCGGCTGAAGAGCGCCTCGTAACTGCCCGCAAGCTTCTTCATATGGTCGAGCTCCTTGGCCGTGATCGGATCGCCCTTGATCTCGCGCAGCGTGAAGCCTTTCAGGTCAATGCCTTTCATGATGCGCTCGCAGGTGGAGCAGGTGCCGAGGTAGTAGAATAGGCGGGGCATGGATCAGAACTCCGCACTCTTCGGCGTCCTCGGGAACGGGATCACATCCCTGATGTTCCCCATGCCGGTAACGAAGAGCACGAAGCGCTCAAGCCCCAGCCCGAAGCCTGCGTGCGGCACCGTGCCGAACTTCCGTGTGTCGAGGTACCACCAGAGTTCTTCCGCAGGGACGTGCATCTCCTTCATGCGCGCCTCCAATACATCGAGGCGTTCTTCGCGCTGGCTGCCACCGATGATCTCGCCGATG
>CAZFBP010000124.1:0-522 GCA_964517255.1 uncultured Chryseobacterium sp. | reverse complement strand
CGATGCCAGGGAAGAGTACATCCATGGCGGCCACGGTGGTGCCCTTGTCGCTGTAGCCGAAATCGCCGGGGCCGTTGGTGCGCATATAGAAGGCCTTGATCTTGCCGGGGTAGCCCGTGACGATAACCGGCTTCTTGAAGTGCTTCTCCACCAGATAGCGCTCATGCTCGCTCTGCAGGTCGATGCCCCATTCCACAGGGAACTGGAACTGCTTCTTCTGGTGCGGCTTGCTGCGCAGCAGGATCTCGATTGCGTCGGTGTAGGTGATCCGTTCGAAGGGATTCTCCAACACGAACTTCAGGCGATCGATCAGGCCCATCTCGCTTCGTTGCTCCTTCGGCTTCGTCGCTTCCTCTTCCTTCAAGCGCGCATCCAGGAATTGCAGATCATCCATGCTGTTGCGCAGCACGCGGGCGATGAGGTGCTTGCACAGGCCCTCGGCCAGGTCCATGTCGCCCTTCAGGTCCATGAAGGCGGCCTCGGGCTCGATCATCCAGAACTCGGCGAGGTGGCGCGCGGTGT
>CAZFBP010000123.1:7199-8992 GCA_964517255.1 uncultured Chryseobacterium sp. | reverse complement strand
CCCGCGCCCCGCCCCGGCCCCCCCCACCCCCCCGGGGCGCTTGTCCCCCCCCCCCCCGGGGCCCCCCGATCCCGCCCTGCGGCGGGCGGCCCCCTCGGGATTGCGCCGCGCGGCGCGCGACATGTCGAGCACACCCTTGCCCATGTTCGGCGCCAAGGGCATCCCTTACCTCGCGGGCAAATTGCGCAACTACGAGCGCAAGCTGGGGTCCAGGCGCGCGCTGCTCTATGTGGGCAACCTGATCCGCATGCAGGAGGAGATCGGCACCGGCGGCGCCGGCTTCCGGTTCATGTACGCCGCATTCCTGCAGGAGGCCGCAGGCCTGCTCGACAGGCCGGAGCTACGCGATAGGGCAAGGGAGATGACCGCCATCGGCGACCAGTGGCGCGAGTTCGCCTTCGAGGCCGGACGCTTGGTGAAGGGCCGCGCAGAGGCAGGCAGCAACTTCGATACGCTCGCCGATCGATTGGTGGAGATTGGGAAACAGGAGCAGCGCTTCTTCAAGGAACTCGCGCGCAGCAGGAGCTGAAGGGATGGAGGCGAGCGTGGACATTGGTGTGCGCGGCCTGGTGAAGCGCTACAGGAACGGCGCGGGCAATGCCGTGGATGGTATTGACCTCGACGTGCGGCGCGGTGAATTCCTCGGGCTGCTCGGTCCGAACGGCGCGGGCAAGACCACGCTCATCTCCATCATCACCGGCGTGCGGCGGGCCACCGATGGCGCCGTGCAGGTGCAGGGCCACGATATCGCCGCGCGCCCCGACAAGGTGCATGCCTGCATCGGGCTGGTGCCGCAGGACATCGCCTTGTACGAGATGCTCACCGCGCGCGAGAACCTGGCCTTCTTCGGACGGTTGCATGGCATGGATGGAAGGACCATCCGCGAGCGCAGCGCGCGCTTGCTCGAACGAGCGGGCCTGAGCGCGCGCGCCAACGAGCTGGTCGGCCGATGGTCGGGCGGCATGCAGCGCAGATTGAACCTGATCGCCGCCTTGCTGCATGAACCCGCGATCCTCTTCCTCGACGAGCCCACCGTGGGCATCGACGTGCACTCGCGAGCCGCGATCTGGGCCTTGCTCGAGGAGATCAACAGGGCAGGCACCACCATCGTGTACACCTCGCATCACCTGGAGGAAGCGGAGCGCCTTTGCTCGCGCGTGGTGATCGTGGATCACGGCCGCGTGGTGGGCGAAGTGGAGCGGCCCGGCGCGCAGGGCGGCGCTGCGCGATTGGAGGAGATCTTCCTGGGCCTCACCGGCACCGAATACCGCGACCGCTGACATGCTCGCGCGCATCCTCGCCCATATCCGCAAAGAGCTGCTGATGCTGCTGCGCGATCGCGGGGGCCTCGCCTTGCTCTACCTCATGCCGGTGTGCCTGGTGTGCATCATGGCTGTGGTGCAGGATGCTCCCTTCCGCGATTTCTCCGAGAACCAGGTGCATTTGCTCTTCCGTGACCTCGATGGCGGCGCGGTGGGCAAGGGCATCAAGGAGGGATTGGAGAAGGCGGGCCCTTTCCAGCTCACCGATGCCACGGACGATGCGGCCATCACGGAGAGCGCCTTTCTCGATCTTATCCGCACGGGCGAGTACCAAGTGGGCATCACCGTGCCGGCCAATGCCTCGGCGGTGATGAGCAGCGCCTCCGCTGCTGCCGTCGCCAAGCTCTTCGGCGAACTCTCCGGCGATACCGCATCCGCAGCGCCCATGCCCGACAGCTCCTTCGTGGAGGTGCGCATCGACCCGGCGGTCACGCACGTCGCCTTGGTGCATTGCGAAACGACCACTGGCAT
>CAZFBP010000123.1:0-7189 GCA_964517255.1 uncultured Chryseobacterium sp. | reverse complement strand
GAAGCAGGCTTTCCGCGAATTGGTGAACAGCCATCTGAAGCGCGTGCTGGCAGGGCTCTGCTCGGATCGCCTACTGGCCGACATGACCGCGCAATTGCAAGCGCTCACGGGCAAGGAGCTCGAGCCTTTGAATGTGCAGGAGCCTTTCGTCGGCGTGCGGCAGCGCTTGGCCAGCAACGAGTTGAGCGGCAGCCGCGTGGCCATCGATTCCACGCAGCACAACGTGCCGGCCTGGACCATCTTCGCCATGTTCTTCACGGTGGTGCTGCTGGCCGGCAACATGGTGAAGGAGCGCGACTCCGGCTGCATGGTGCGGCTGCTCACCATGCCGGGCGGCGCCAGCGAGCGCATCGCGGGCCGCATGAGCGCTTTTCTCCTGGTGTGCGTGACGCAAGCCGCGCTGCTCTTCCTCATCGGCATCCTCGTGCTGCCGCTGCTGGGCCTTGCACCGCTTGATCTGCGGAATGCGGATCTGCTCATGCTGCTCGTTGTCACGCTCGCAATAGGCGCTGCTGCGACTTCGTATGGCGTGCTGGTCGGTTCTTTCAGCGCCACGCAGCAGCGCTCTGCGGTCTTCGGCTCCACATCGGTGGTCATCCTCTCGGCCATCGGTGGCATCTGGGTACCGCTCTACATCATGCCCGACGCCATGCGCGCCTTCGGGCGGCTCTCTCCGCTCAATTGGAGCATGGAGGCCTACAACGTGGTGCTCTTGCGCAACGGGCAGTTCGGCGAGCTCGCGCCCTTCCTCTTGCCCTTGCTCATCTTCACGGCGGCTTGTATCACCGTGGCCATCTTCGCTGAACGCATCACCGCACGCCGATGAGCCAGCGCGTCCACATCTCCGGGACCGGCATCATCTCCGGTTTGGGGATCGATATCGCCGCCAATCTGGATGCGCTCCTCGCGGAACGCACGGGCATAGGCCCTATCACGCGCTTGAGCACAAGGCACCGGGACTTGTATCCCGTCGCCGAGGTGAGGCTCGAGCTCGAGGCCTTGGGCGCGCTTGCGGCACCCGGCAGCCTGCGCGGCTGGTCGCGCACCGCCTTGCTCGGGCTGAAGGCCGTGAAGGAAGCCGTGGCCCACGCCGAGATTGATCCCGCGCATGCGCGCACCGGCTTGGTCTCGGCATCCACCGCCGGCGGAATGGACCGCGCCGAGCCCATCTACAGGCGCTTCTTCGATGACGATGTGGCGGACGAGGTGGCGCAGTTCGTGGGCACGCACGACCCCGGCGAGCACACGGCGCGCATCGCGGAGGAGCTCGGCATCTCGGGCTTCATCACCACCATCAGCACCGCGTGCTCATCATCAGCGAATGCCATCATGCTGGGCGCGCGCATGATCCGCAGCGGCAAGCTCGATGTGGTGATCGCGGGCGGGTCGGATGCGCTCTCGCGCTTCACCGTGCATGGCTTCCATAGCCTCATGATCCTGGACCGCAAGCCGTGCATGTCCTTCGATGCGGGTCGCGCCGGACTCAACCTCGGTGAAGCCGCTGCCTACGTGGTGCTGGAGAGTGAGGCCCACCTGAACGCGCGCAAGGGAAGGAGCCTGGCGCGCGTCACCGGCTGCGCGAACACCAACGATGCCTTCCATGTCACCGCATCCTCGCCCGATGGCGATGGCGCGTACATGGCCATGAGCCAGGCCCTGCGTGCAGCTGGATTGGAACCGGGCGACATCGGCTACATCAACGTGCATGGCACGGGCACGCTCAACAACGACGGATCGGAAGGCCGCGCCCTGGCGCGCTTGTTCGGTGATGCGCTGCCGCCTTTCTCCAGCACCAAGACCTTCACGGGCCACACGCTCGGTGCGGCGGGCGCGGTGGAAGCGGTGTATGCCACGCTGGCGGTGCAGCATGGCCTGTGCTACGCCAACCTGCGTTTCCAGAATGCCATGCCCGAAGCGCCGCTGGTACCGGTGCTGCGCACCCTGCGTGATCAGCGCCTGCGCCATGTGCTCAGCAATTCCTTCGGCTTCGGCGGCAACAACACCTCATTGATCATCTCCGCACCTTGAGCATGGGCGCGCACATCACCGGCGCGTCAGCGATCAGCCCGCAGCCCAGCTTCGACCGCGAGGCGCTGGAGCATGTCGCCGGGTACGATGCGCATCCGCTCAACGTGATTATGCCCGACATCACGGGCTACGTGGATCCCATCCGCGTGCGGCGCATGACACGCTCCAACCGCATGGGCCTGATGGCGGCGCTCAACGCGCTGAGGCGTGCCGGTGTTGAATCGCCCAGCGCCATCATCGCCGCAACGGGCGACGGGTGCAAGGAGAGCGTGGAGCGCTTCCTCGACAACCTGATCGAGAATGATGAGGCGGTCGCGAACCCAACGGCCTTCATCGGCTCCACGCACAACAGCCTCGCGGGCCTCATCGCGCTCGCGCTCAAGAGCAACGCGTACAACTACACTTACCTGCAGCGCGGGCTCTCGTTCCCATCGGCCTTGCTCGATGCCCTGATGCAAGTGGGCGAGGAGGGCGCGCGCCACGTGCTCGTGGGCGCCACCGATGTGATCACGCCCGATTTCTTCCGCACGCAGCACAGCTCCGGTCTTTGGAAGAGCAGGGCCGTGCGCAACCTCGATGTGCTGCAAAGCACGGATCGCGGCGCGCTGGCCGGCGAAGGCGCTGCCTTCTTCGTGCTCGATGCAGAGCCAACCCCCGATTCTGTTGAATTGCTCGGCGTAGATGCCTGCTTCAGCACGAACGGCTGTGCGGTGGAAGAACACGCCAGGGCCCTGCTCCATTCCGCTGGAAGGAGCACGAATGATGTCGATCTGGTCTTCCTCGGCCTTAATGGCGATCATGAAGAGGACAAGGCGTATGACGACGCTCGAGCGCTTTTCCCCGATGCCACCATCGCCTGCTTCAAGCCCTTGTGCGGCGAGTACTACACCGCCAACGCCTTCGGTTTGTGGATGGCGTGGTCGGCCTTGCGCGCGGGATCAGTGCCGCATGAAGTGGTGCTGCGTGGGCGCTCCGCGGGCGGCTTCCGCAACGCATTGGTGGTTGATCACTTCCAGTTGAAGGATCACGCGCTGATGCTGGTGGGGCGTTAGAGGCTATCTCAATAACACCCTTCGGGCTGCGCGAGGGTCTTTCGCGCCTATGCTTCGTTGCGGAAGGCCTCACAGAGTGCCTGACTATGCTCGGCTTCCGCGCCTCGCCTAGTCGCGAAATACCTCTCGCTCGCTTCCGAAAGCATTTTCGTGATAGCCTCTAGGAGATGCGGACGAGGATCGCGCGCTCAGCTCCTGAACATCAGGAAGGTCTTCGCTAGGAAAGACTTCAGGTCCTTGCGATCCACGATCTTGTCGAGGAAGCCGTGCTCCAGCACGAACTCGCTGGTCTGGAATCCTTCGGGCAGGTCGCGGCCGATGGTCTCCTTCACCACGCGCGGGCCGGCGAAGCCGATGAGCGCTTTCGGCTCAGCGATGTTCAGGTCGCCGAGCATGGCGTAGCTGGCGGTGACGCCGCCGGTGGTGGGATCGGTGAGGATGCTGATGAAGGGCAGCTTCTTCCTGGCCAGCAGCGCGAGCTTGGCGCTGGTCTTGGCCATCTGCATCAGGGAGAAGCCAGCCTCCATCATGCGTGCGCCGCCGCTCTTGCTGATGATGATGAAGGGGCACTTCTTCTTCAGGGCCGCGTCCGCTGCCTGCGCGATCTTCTCGCCCACCACGCTGCCCATGCTTCCGCCGATGAAGCGGAAATCCATGCAGGCGATCACCACGGCGTGCTTGTCCAATTTGCCCTCGGCGGCGCGCAGCGCGTCGTTCAGGCCAGTGTCCTTGCGGGTCTTGGCCAGCCGGTCGGTGTACTTCTTGGTGTCCTCGAAGCCCAGCGGGTCGCCGGCGATCAGGTTCGGTGCGATCTCCGTGTACTTATGGTCGTCGAAGAGCAGGGCGAAGTACTCCGCGCTGCCGATCTTCTCGTGGTAGTTGCACTTGGCGCATACCCAGAGGTTGTCCTCGTGGTCCTCGGAGGTCATGATCTCATCGCAGCTCGGGCACTTGTACCAGAGCCCTTCGGGGGTCTCCTTCTTCTCCTCGGTGGAGGTGGTGATGCCTTCCTTGGTGCGTGTGAACCAACCCATGGGGCAAAGATGAAAGTTGAAAGCTGAAATGAAGTGCCGTCCGCCTTTCGGCTTTCAGCTTTCATATTTCATGGTTCGCCTTAAGCAATTGTGACCTTCTCATCCAAGTACACATCCTGGATCGCGTTGAGCAGCTGCACGCCTTCACTCATGGGGCGCTGGAACGCCTTGCGGCCGCTGATGAGCCCTTGCCCGCCTGCGCGCTTGTTGATCACGGCGGTCCTCACGGCCTCGGCCATGTCGCTGGCGCCACTGCTGGCCCCGCCGCTGTTGATGAGGCCGATGCGGCCCATGTAACAGTTGGCCACTTGGTAGCGGCACAGGTCGATGGGGTGATCGCTGCTGAGGTCGCTGTACACCTTCTTGTGCGTCTTGCCGTAGCCGCCCAGTACGTTGTAGCCGCCGTTCACTTCGGGCAGCTTCTGCTTGATGATGTCGGCCTGGATGGTGACGCCCAGGTGGTTGGCCTGGCCGGTGAGGTCGGCGGCGGTGTGGTAGTCCACGCCATCCTTCTTGAAGCCGGGGTTGCGCAGGTAGCACCAGAGCACGGTGGCCATGCCCAGCTCGTGCGCGTGCTGGAAGGCCTCGGCGATCTCGGTGATCTGCCGCGTGCTCTCCTCGCTGCCGAAGTAGATGGTGGCGCCCACGGCCACGGCGCCCATGTCCCACGCGCTCTCCACCGTGCCGAAGAGCACCTGGTCGAAGCGGTTCGGCAGGGTCATCAGCTCGTTGTGGTTGATCTTCACGATGAAAGGGACCTTGTGGGCGTACTTGCGCGCCACGCTGCCGAGCACGCCGTAGGTGCTGGCCACGGCATTGCAGCCGCCCTCGATCGCGAGCTTCACGATGTTCTCGCCGTCGAAGTAGATGGGGTTGGGGGCGAAACTGGCCGCCGCGCTGTGCTCGATGCCCTGATCCACCGGCAGGATGCTCATGTAGCCGCTGTTGGCCAAGCGGCCATTGCCATAGAGCGCTTGGATGCTGCGGAGCACCTGTGGGCTGCGGTTGCTGGCCGCGAAGCAGCGGTCCACGAAATCAGGACCGGGCAGGTTGAGGCTGCTTTTCTCGATGGTCTTGCACTGATGGCTGAGCAGGCGCTGGGCGTCGGCGCCGAGGAGTTCTTCGATCTTGCTCAAAGTGAGGGTGGGCATGATGCTGCGTGCTTGTAGGATGGCCCTTCGCGGGGCGGCGCGAATGTAGGGATGGGCCTTGGGGAGCGCCGATCGGCAGGTCTCACGCACCAGGCTGGGCCGATCGGCCGCTCGGGTGAATGGGCTTGGGCGGCCCAAGTACCTTCGCCCGCCTTCGCATGAAAAGACTCCTGCCCGTCCTGGCGCCCATGCTCGTGGCCGCAGCGCTCTTGCTGCTGGGCTGGGCCGTGCTGAGGAGCTACACGCGCCACAACGATGTGATGCTGGTGCCCGACCTCGCCGGTGCCAGCTTGGCCGAGGCCGAAGCGCTGCTGGCC
This sequence comes from uncultured Chryseobacterium sp., assembly GCA_964517255.1. GTDB lineage: Bacteria > Bacteroidota > Bacteroidia > Flavobacteriales_F > PHOS-HE28 > PHOS-HE28. The sequence continues at coordinate 1,607 of CAZFBP010000123.1, read as the reverse complement.
AAGCGCGACCTCAGCGCGGTGGTGATCGATAGCGTCTTCGTGGAGGACCGCCCCAAGGGCAGCGTGGTGGACCAGGACCCTGATGCGGGGCGCGAGGTGAAGCCCGGCCGTAAGGTCTATCTGGTTCTCAATGCGCACCAGCCCAAGATGATCGACATGCCCCAGCTCGTTGACCTGAGCAAGCGTCAGGCGCTGAGCGTGCTGGAGATCCTGGGGTTGAAGGTGCGTGAGCTGCTGTACAAGCCGGACCCCTGCACGGATTGCGTGATCGCGCAGCTGTACAAAGGGCGGCCCATCGCCCCCGATGAGCGCATCCGTCGTGGCGAGGCCATCACTCTGGTGCTGGGGGCCGGTGAACGGGGCGAGCGCGTACCGGTGCCCGCGCTCGTGGGCCTCACGCGCGCCGATGTGCAGCTGCTGCTGAACATGGCCTCGTTGAACCTGGGCCTTTTGGTGGAATGCCAGGGCTGCAATACCGCCGCCGATTCCGCGTTCGCGCGGGTGCGGCGCCAGAGCCCGGCTTCAGGCGCCAACAACCGCATCGCCTTGGGAAGCCCCATCGACCTTTGGCTCAGCACCGATACAGCGGGCTTGCACCCGGCCCCGGACTGGAACAACCCATCGCTCTACGCCTCACCCGACAGCACCGATGAACCTTAGCCGACTCCTCCTCTCTCTTGCGATGCTGGCGCCGTGCGCTGATCTGGTCGCGCAGGGCGCAGAGCTCCGTGCCTTGCAAGCGCGCCCCGTGCCCGAGGCCATTCGTGAGATGCGCAAAGCCGATGGGCTCAACGAGCATTTCATCTACGAGTACGACCCGCAGACCCTGCCCATCATCGACGATTTCTCCATCGACCGCACGCGCAAGCGCTGGGCGCAATCGACCGATCCGGGCGTGACCCTTGATGAGACCATCTACCGCCTGGAGGTTGCCGGCATCAGCACCTGGGACATGGCTTTCAGCACCGACACCACCTTCACTTACACCACTGACCTGACGCCTGTGCCGCCGGTGACCACCCGCGTGCCACTTCCGCCGACCACCGTGCTGGTGCGCAATGTGACCGTGTACCCTGCAACGGATGAAGTGGTGCAGGCCTGGCCCGCCTACAATGTCTTCGACACCATCCAGAGCCCATCGCCCGATGTCCTCTACCTGACCAGCCCGGAGCTGATCCAGGACTCGCTCCTGGTGTACAACGTGCCTCCAGCCTCGGGCACATACATCAACCCCGATAATGGCGTGCGCCCCTTGATCCTCTGGGAGGATGACGACGTGTACGTGAACGGCCATTACCCCATTTCACCGCCCTCCATCGGCGTGGCCACATTCGACGGTCTCGCGCGCACCGGGTATCCGTACAACTTCGCCCAGTACACGGCCTACGGCATCGCGGACCACCTCACTTCGGTCCCGATCAACCTTGAAGGATTCGAGCCGCAGGATTCGCTCTACCTGAGCTTCTTCTACCAGCCACAGGGGCTCAGCGGCGACATCTACGTGCAGCCCCAGGACAGCCTGGTGCTGGAGTTCTGGAACCCCACCTTGGATTACTGGAGCCGCGTGTGGCGCACGCCTTACGAGGCCATGCAGCCCTTCCGGCAAG
>CAZFBP010000122.1:0-9084 GCA_964517255.1 uncultured Chryseobacterium sp. | reverse complement strand
CAAGACCTGCAAGTGAGGGTGCAGATGTGCCTCTGGTTCCTCAATGACGATGGCGCGATGTGAGTACTGAGCACTGCGCTTCAGTGTTCCCAATGTCATCGCCGTGAATACGAGATTGTTGTAGCCCAAGCCATTGAGCGAAAACGACATCCCATCAATCTGCGCTTCCAGCCCCGAAATGATACGGTGGAACGTTGGGTCACTGAATATCAGGTCGGTCAGTTGTGCCAATTCCGCTCCCGCAATTGTGTTCATCTGCTCATCGACATCCTTCTTGGCTTTCTTGACCGGTTCTAGCTCCTTGATCTCGTCGTTGGCCTTCTTCGCTATCCCTTCAAAATCCGCGTGGAGTGCTTTGTCGGTAATTGAATTGAGCAGCCGAGAGACTTGAGAGTTTCGACCCGGCCTAAGACCACTTTCCGGGTCACGCAATGGTTGCAAATAGATTGCTGTAATCCTGTCATACAAGTTCGAGGGCAAGCTTCCACCTTCGGTAGCCCCGCCCCATGTCTTCACATTGGCCCGTCTGGTCTTGGTATTGAACTCAGCCCTGGCATTCAGCTGCACCTCGAACTTGCCGCCTCCTACGTCCACGAGACACTCAATGAAGTGAACTTCGTCGTCTTCCTGAAGATCGGTGAATGTGCAAGTGATCTCGATGGGAGCGTAGTCGATCCCTTTCCGAAAGTCATCTTCCGTTAGTCGAAGTGCATCGCCGTCGCGACCGGAGAAGAGCATCAACCTTATCGCATCAATGATCGCGGTCTTCCCTGCGTTGTTCTCTCCGACAACTACACTGAGTCCCTTCGGAAAGTCGAGCGTCAGCTTCTCGATCTTCCTGAAGTTCTGAATCTGGAGCTTACGGAGTCGCATTCTTAACGGGCATTAGTTCGCGGCGCTGGTGGCGATTGACCGCTCCAATGGCACCCTCACCTTCCCCGTCATCAGCTCATGAAGCAGGGTGCGGAAGAGGTCTTGGAGTGCGTTGCGTTTATTCTCAGCGACGGCTTTCCGGACATCCACCGCATCTAGCGCTTCGGCGATAAGCCTTTGGTCGTTGAGCGGCGGAACTGCGATCTGGAAGCGCTCGAAATTGGACTTGTTCACCAGCGGGATGGTCACCTTGCCCGCCAAGGCCTCCAGCCGCTTCCGGTTATAGTCCATGGCGTAGTAGAGGAACTCGCCATCGAAGCGCTCGTTCGGTATGATTGAGTTGATTTGTTGGTTGGTCGCTGACCGGTCATCGGCTACGATACCCACCTTGCCGACATTCCCAATGCACCCGACAAGTACAGCGCCCTTAGGCAGCTTGCGGCATTGGTCGAAGCCAAGTGCTGTGAGCTTCTTCTGCACCGTGTTCACGTACTTGGTCACATCGAGATCACCCGGCGATATCAGGTTGTAGTCGCCACCATAGAAGTCCTCGCGACTGGTGCTTGGAGTAGAGCCGGTGACTACGGTGCCTGCTTCCATCACCTTCACCACCTCCCAACTCTCCGGCACCCTCCCGATCTCCGTTTCCTTGAGCGCTTCGCCGCGCAGCCCTTCGGTGAAGAGCTTGTGCATCAGGGCCTGCTTCAGCTCGGTGGTGGTGCGGATCAGGCGCTCCTGCTGCGCGATGGCCTCCTGCACCGTGCTGAGCACCTGGGCGATGCGCTGCTGTTCGGGGAGCGGGGGACATGGAACCGAAAGCTTCTCGTATTCCGCCTTCTTAAGATTGGGATAAGTTGACCCTTCGGCCATATCCTCTATGCGCGACACGATAATATCCGTCCGCAACCAATAGAAGAGGAAGCGCGGGTCAACCACAGCGCGATCTGGTCGAAGACCGAAGGTGAAGTTCGATGGAATGTAGCGCTCTCCGCTTTCAGGTTGACTGAAGTACGCGCACCGACCGGATATGACCCGACTATTGGATCCACTCGACTTTACTACGACAATGTCACCATCATTCAAGCCGTAGCGTTTAGCATGCACTGCTTTTACTGCGCGAACCGGCGCCTTTGTATATGCAAGTGAGTTGTCATCCTTAACATCTGAGACTCGGAATACACGAGCCGGTTCGAAGGCATCATTAGCAAGATTCTCATAGTCATCTCCCCAAACGCCTGAGTAGACTTCCGCAAAGTCCTTTAAAAGACCCTTGGCCCAGAAGGATGGCAGCTCAATGGGTTGAATACTCGAGGCGCTCATGCGAACAACTCTTTAATGATGTTCATGAGTTTCGCATCAGTCTTCTTCGCCTCGGCCTCGATGGTCTCCAGTTCCTGCACGATCTGCGGGATGGGGCGGTAGCTGGCGGCATCACCGGTGTGGATGTAGCGGCTGGGCGAGATGTTGTAATCGTTCTTCGCCAGCTCGTCCACCGGTACGATGCGGCTGAGTTTCTCCACCTGCTGCCAGCCGAGCATCACCTCCGCAATGCGGTCGATGTGCGCGGGGGCGAGGAAGTTCTTGGGCTTGCCTTTTTCGAAGAGCTGGCCGGCGTTCACCAGCAGCACCTGGCCCTGGCGGGCTTGGGGTTTGGCGCGGCGCAGGAAGAGCACGATGCCCGGCGCGGTGGTGTTGTAGAAGAGGTTGTCCGGCAGGTAGAGCACGCTTTCCACCAGGTCGTTCTCCACGAACCAGCGGCGCACCTCGCGCTCCTTGCTGTTGCCATCATTGCCGCTGCCACGGCTGGCGGCGCCGGTATCGAGCACCACGGCGGCGCGGCCGGTGGGTTTGAGGCTGGCCAGGATGTGCTGCGCCCAGCCCCAGTCCGCACTGGCCTTGCCGGGGAAACCCGCACCGGTGGGGAAGCGGTCCAGCTCGTCGTTGGCATAGTCGGCCTCGGTGAACCAGTCCTGGTTCCACATGGGGTTGGCCACCACGCGGTCGAAGGCCTTCAGGCGCCCCCGTTCACGGAACTTGGGGTTCTTGAAGGTGTCGCCGATCTCGATCTGGCCCTGCATGTCATGGATGATCATGTTCATGTTGGCCATGGCCCAGGTCTCGGCCACGTACTCTTGGCCATAGAGTTTTAGGGGGGCGTATTGGAGGGCGGAGCTCCCGCTCCGCCCAGTGCTGTGTGGCGGACCGGGAGGTCCGCCCTCCGACAATTCCTTCATGCGCTGCTCCAGCGCGCTCTCGCACTTCACCAGCAGGCCGCCACTGCCGCAGCAGGGGTCGTAGATCTCCATGCCGGGTTCGCACTCCAGTACGCGGGCCATGATCTCGCCCACCTCGCCGGGGGTATAGAACTCGCCCGCGCTCTGCCCGCCGCCCTCGGCGAACTTGCGGATGAGGTACTCGTAGCTCTTGCCGATGATGTCGGCCTCCACATCGGTGAGCCCAAGGCGCTTGGTGCTGATGGCCTCGATGAGGTTGCTGAGGCGGTCGTCCGCCAGGTCGCGCTGCCCGTGCGTGGTGGCGTTGAAGTCCACGCGGTCGATGATGCCTTGCAGCAGCGGGTTGGCCTTGGCCACATCGCGCAGGTGGGTGGTGAGCTGCTCGCCGATCTTGTCGCTGAGCTTGCGCACCACGCTCCACACGGGCTCATCGGGATCGGCCGGCACCAGCGGCAGGTAGAAGCGCACCAGCTTCTTGTCGGCCTTCACCAGCCGGAAGGCTTTCTCCCGCGAGCCAACCTCGGCGGCGATGCGGTCCAGCTCATCGTCGAACACGTCGCAGAGCCGCTTGGTGAAGATGAGCGGCAGGATGTAGTCCTTGTACTTGGGGGCGTCCTTGGCACCACGGATCGAGCAGGCGGCATCCCAGATCCAGGTTTCGAGGGATTTGGAGGGCTCGGGCTTGGGGGCCTTGCGGCGATCAGAGGATCGGGCGATCAGAGGATCTGCTGATGGGGCACCCGCTCCATTGGCTTCGGGGCCTTTGGCTTTGGGAGGTCGGCCACGCTTGGGGTAGGTAACAGGTAGAGGTGGGGTGCTTGGTAGGCCATTGGCCCTTGGGCCTATTGGCTCAGCGGCCAATGAGCCACCAGGCTTTGGGGTCGTTCGGCCTGCGCCCACAACGGAAATGCTACCACCACGCCCCCGACCAATGGCCACTTGGCCTTTGGCCACCAAGGCCTGCCTCACGTGTTCGTAGGTGGCCTCGTCCCAGCCCAGTAACTGGCGGGCTTTGTTGTTGCCTAGGCTGGTGTGGTTCCTGGCCAATTCCAGCAGGGCCTGTTCGTTCGCGCTCAGCGTCTCTTCCGTCATCACAGCGGTGCTTCCAATTCTTGGTTGTGAAACAAGCGGTTTGCCGAGGCACTTCCAAATCCGGAGGGGGGGCATTTTCAGCCCCCCCCATCACCGATGCGCCGCGCGTGGCAAACCCTCGCGTGCGCTCCTAAGCATGCGCCGCGTACCCCTCACCATGCGGTCTGAGCCCTTCAGGTTGCGCCGCGCACATGATACCGTGCGGCTTGTGCCCTTCAGGACGTGCCGCGCACCCTATACCGTGCGCTTCGCGCCCTTGAGCATGGGCTGCGAACTCGGAACCGCGCGCTTCGTGCCCTAGAGGCTGCATCGCGCACCCTATACCGCGCGGCTTGCGCCCTTCAGCGTGCGTGGCGAACTCGATACCATGCGCTTCACGCCCTAGAGGCTGCATCGCGTACCCTATACCATGCGCTTTACGCCCTATAGCCTGCATCGCGCATCCTATACCGTGCGCCCCGTGCCTTTACGGATGTGCCGCGCACTCGATACCATGTGCCGCGAACCCCATACCGTGCGCGCTGCGCCCTTACCGCTGTTCAGCCCGGCCCAGCGCGACAAGCCGATGGCCCTGCCTATGGACAGGCGGGGGTGCTGCCTCGGGGGCATCCTCACAAACGATGATACCCTCTGAATACTACTTCGGTTGGGGCTGCGCTTCTTCAACAAACAACCGTCTGGGCAAACGCGAAGGCCCGCCCCCCATGACCACGCAATTCACTGTGAAGCTGGGTACCGAAGGACTCACCCCGGAAGAGGTCCTGGAACGCGCCGATGCGCACATCACCGGGCTCACCGGCAACGCCGATTTCCCCACGCCGGTGCCCACCCTGGTGGTGCAACAGGCCGACCGCGATGCGCTGGCCGCGGCCAACGTGGCGGTGCTGAACAACGGCGGCAAGCAGGACCGCCTGGCGCAGGCCGCCGCGGTGAAGCAGGTGAAGAGCGACATCAAGATCCTGGCGGGCTACGTGCAGGCGGTGAGCGGCGGCGATCCGATCAAGATCGCCAGCGCGGGCTTCGCCACGCGCAAGGTGCCGCAGCCGCCGGCCCCCATGCCCGCGCCCACCAACCTTCGGCTGGCGATCACCACCAAGCCCGGCGAACTGAAGGCGCGCTGGGGCGGCGTGAAGGACAAACGGATCTACCAGCTGCAGCTCAACGAAGGCGATCCGCTGGTGGAGGCCAACTGGGCGCTGCTGGCGATGACGAGCCGCAATACCTACCTGCTCACCGGCCTCACCAGCCACAAGCCATACAGCGTGCGCGTGCTGGCCGTGGGCGCCCTGGGCGTGGGCCCCTGGAGCGATGTGGCCACCACCAAGCCGCTCTGAGCGCCGATGCCCGTGCCGCAACAACCGTTCACGCGCTGCGCGCAATAACCGGCGCCGCGCCACGTATGCCCCATCATGAAATCCCCGCCCCGCTCCTCCCCGCCCGATGCCGCGCCGCGCGTGGACCTGCTCACGGCCATGGAGCGCCTCTTCATCCGCTGGTCCTGCAACGAGGCGGGCCTGCCCTACAAGCGCATCGCGGGTGAAATGGGCATCGCGCTGAGCACGCTGCACACGCACCGCAGCAAGGTGTTCCGCAAGCTGAAGGTGCCTTGCCGCGCGGCGCTGGTGGTGCTGGCGATGAAGCTGGGGCTGGGCTAGCGCGTGTGCGGACGCGGCGATGCATTCAAGGATTCAGCGTGCGAGCGCCTGGCTGACCGTTGCCCGTGCGCCTCGCGCGCCTGCCGTCGGCCGTTGCCTGCCATTGTTGCCGTTCCGCGAACCATCGCGCTTCCCGGCCGCGTGTTTGAAGTGATCCGCGCGCTCGTTCGTCTTCCTACTTGTGGAGACGATGGAGATCGGGATCAGCATGGCCGGGAAGCAGCACCGCATCGCCGCCGCCTTCGAGCGCTACGGCAGCACTTTGAAGCGGTTCGTGCGCGGGCGCGTGCCCGTCGACGCCGACGCCGAGGACGTGCTGCAGGACGTGTGGGCCCAGCTGGCCGGCGTGGAGGAGGTGGAAACGATCGAGCAAGTGAGCGGCTGGCTCTTCCGCGTGGCGCGCAACAAGATCACTGACCGCTTCCGCAAGAAGCGCACGGCGGCCTTGGAGGACCTCGCGCAGGAGGACGAGGATGGCGGCCTCGGCTTCCGTGAGATCCTGCTGGCGGACGAGAGCGACCCGGACCTCGGCGAGCTGAAGCGCATCTTCTGGGAAGAGCTGATGGCTGCGCTGGACGAGCTGCCGCCCGCGCAGCGCGAGGTCTTCGTGCTGAACGAGCTGGAGGAGATCACCCTGCAGGAGATCGCTGACCGCAGCGGCGAGAACCTCAAGACCATCATCTCGCGCAAGCGCTACGCGGTGATGAAACTGCGCGACCGATTGCAGCGCATCTACAACGAACTGGTACGGGCGTGATCCCGGCTCAAGGCCGGGGCGACGACCTCCCGACAAACACAACAACAAGTCCATGAAACCCTGGAAACGACCTTACCTCATCCCGTTCTATGTGCTAGCCGCCGTCGCGGTGTTCAGCACGCTGGTGATGCTTCTCTGGAACGCCATCGTGCCCGGCCTCACCGGTTGGGGCACGCTCACCTGGTTGCAGGCCCTGGGCCTGCTGGTGCTCAGCAGGATCCTCGTCGGCGGCTTCCGCGGCAGGCACGCCGGCGGCCATTGCGGCACCGGTTGGCGCCATCGCGATCACTGGCGCGCGCACTGGGCCAACATGACCGAGGAGCAGCGCGCCGCGATGAAGCAGCGCTGGCAGCACCGCTGCGGGCACTGGGGCGCCGAGGCACCGAAGCCGTCGTGAAACGCCCACCGGTCCTCCGCGTCCACACCTCAGTGAGCACCGCCGATGGCATGGCGCGGTGACGCATCCTCGCGCTGCATGCGCTATTGAGACGGCGGGTCAATGGTTCCACTGACTCCCGTAGTGACCGGTTGCGCGCACAGAGCCACGGAGGCACCGAGCGCGCCAGCTACGCTGGCTGTCCCGTATTTCTCCGTGCCTCTGTGTCTCCGTGTGACCCTCCGAGCGATCCAGCCTTTGGGCCGCCTTATCTATAATCGGAGAAGTCCGCCACCTCACGCAGCAGGAAGCCCGGCTCATCACCGGGCTCCTCATTCTCTGATCGTCTGATTTTCTGATCACCCCCTTACCAGCTTCCTGTACTTGATCCGATGCGGCACGATATCCCCGCCCGTTCGCTTCTTCCTGTTCTCCTCGTAATCGGAGAAGCCGCCCGCTAGGGCGAAGCCACTCTGTGTCAATACTCTTTCGCGGCCTGCGAACGAAGGAAGCGCTTCACCACCTCGAAGTCGATGTTCTGCCCAGTCATGTACATGATGGGTTCAGGCTCAAGGTCATCGAAGTAAGCCAGTGCCTTCAGGATCAAGCCGCGATCCAATTGCGGCAGCTTCACCGAGCAGAGGACCAACAGCTCCTTGAGCGGGATGCGCTGCAAGATGAAGTACAGATCCACATAGTCCTTCTGAGTGCCCCGGCCGGTGATGGCGGAAAGCTTCATGCAGCCGATATCGGCAATACTGGCGAGGTCCAATGCATCCGCACCAACCAGCGGCTTTAGCAGAGGATATGGGTAACGCATAATACTCAACTTGATGCGACCGTTGATCACGACCCCAAGCGTATCCCTTTCCTCCTGAACCTTCACGACAGAGGGACCAATCGCCTCGAGCAGACGTGCGAAGAGCTTCTCCGTATCGAAGTCACCCGACTTGAAGAAGTCGAAGTCGATGCTGTCGCGGTGGCCCAACTGGAGCGCAAGCGCGGTTCCACCTGCCAAGTAGAAGCCCTCTTCCCTTGCCCATGATAAAGAAGGAATGAATGCGCGGCGCTGTTCGTCGAGAATCTCCCAATGCATGACCCTAGAACCTTGTTCTAATTTGGGGTTCCACACCGAACACCAACGCCCAGTAATTCAGTGAGCGTTCGTTCCACTCGCCCGGCCGTGGGTGCTTCACCACCTCGGCGATCCGTTCACGCGGATACGTCGCGAACAGCCACACCAAGGCCGCATGGGTGCCAATGTTCAGCACATTCGTGATGATGCGCTCGGCATGCTGCTCCAAGTCCAGCTTCTCCGGATCATAGGACCAGAGAGCTGCTTTCACCGGCTCAGGAAGGGCGTTGGGCATTGCCCCGAAAGTACGGCAACTACCCCCTTACCAGCTTCCTGTACTTGATCCGATGCGGCACGATATCGCCGCCCGTGCGCTTCTTGCGGTTCTCCTCGTAATCGGAGAAGCCGCCCTCGAACCAATACACCTGGCTATCGCCCTCGAAGGCGAGGATGTGCGTGCATACACGATCGAGGAACCAGCGGTCGTGGCTGATGATGACGGCGCAGCCGCTGTAATCCTGGATGGCCTCTTCCAGCGCGCGCAGCGTGTTCACGTCGAGGTCGTTGGTCGGTTCGTCCAGCAGGAGCACGTTGCTGCTCTGCTTCACGGTCATCGCTAAGTGGAGGCGATTGCGCTCGCCACCGGAGAGCACGCCCACCTTCTTGTTCTGGTCGGTGCCGCTGAAGTTGAAGCGGCTGAGGTAGGCGCGCGTGTTCATCACCACGTTGCCGAAGGTGATGTTCTCAAGCCCTCCGCTGATCACCTCGTACACGGTCCTGTCGGCGATGAGGTCCTTGTGGCTCTGGTCCACGTATGCCATCTGCACGGTCTCGCCGATGCTGATGCTGCCGCTGTCGGGCTTCTCCAGGCCCATGGCCATGCGGAAGAGCGTGGTCTTACCGGCGCCGTTGGGGCCGATGATGCCCACGATGCCGGCGGGCGGCAGCGCGAAGCTGAGGTTCTCGATGAGCAGGCGGTCGCCATAGCCCTTGCTCACGCCCTTGAACTCGATCACCTTGTC
>CAZFBP010000121.1:0-9125 GCA_964517255.1 uncultured Chryseobacterium sp. | reverse complement strand
GGTCACCGTTGCGGAAATCGTTTTGGTACAATTGTTCGCATCGGTCACGGTCACAATCCAATCGCCTGCGCAGAGGCTGTCAAGTGCCGGAACCGTGGGATCGCCGCCTGGCGGAACGGGCGACCACAGGTAGGTATAAGGCGCAGTGCCGCCGGCAACCACCGGGTCGATCGCGCCATCGCAAGCGCCGTTGCAGGTGATCGGCGTGATGGTGGCGGTGACCGTGAGCTCGGCAGGCTCCGTGATCAGCACATCCTGCGTAATGGAACAGCCCGCTTGATCGGTGATGGTGACGCTGTACTGCCCGGCGCAGAGATCGATGGCCTGCGGGGTTCCTTGCCCGTTCACATCGGGTACCCAGACGTAGGATGTGTACGGCGGCTGGCCACCGGTTGGCCCAACCGTCGCTGTGCCATCGCACACGCCGAAGCAACTGGCGCCGGTGGTGCTGAGGTTGGCCACGATCGGATCCGGCTCGGTGACGAAGGCCGTATCGATGGTGACGCAGCCGATGCCGTTGGTGACCTGCACGAAGTAGTAGCCCGCGCACAGGTTGCTGAGCGCATTGCCCGGCTCGTTCAGGTCGGTGCCGTTCGCATCGAACCACGCGATCGCGCACGCGGGCTGCGAGCAGTTGAAGGCCACGCTCACCACCACATCGCAATCGCCGGGGCAGGTGGTGATGCCATCAGTGATGGTGATCTGCTCTCCATCGATGTCGGTGACTACCACCAATGCCGTCGCGAAGCAGCCGTTGGCATCGGTCACCATGGCCTGGTAGAAGCCAGCGCACAAACCAGCAAGCGTGTCGCCCGTGCCGATGATGCTGGCGCCATCCATCCACGTGATGAAGTAGGGCGCCGTGCCACCACTCGGCGTGGCGATCGCGATGCCATCGCACAGGCCGCACTCGCTCGGCGTAACCCCTATGCCAAGCGCGAGCACCGGCGGGTCGAGCACCTCATAATCCTCCGTGATCGTGCAGCCGTTCGCGTCGGTCACGGTGAGCGTCCAGGTTCCGGGGCACAGGTTCGGGATCGTCGGCGTGCCCTGCCCCACCGCAGGCTCGGGCGACCAGAAGTAGGTGTAAGGCGCCGTGCCTCCGGTGACGATCACAGTGATCGAGCCGTTGCAATCGCCGGCGCAGAGCGCATCCTGCACCACCTCGAAGATGTCCAACGGCGTCGGCTCCGTGATCAGCGCATCCACGGTGACCTCGCAACCGGTGGAATCGGTGATGAGCACCGTGTATGCGCCAGCGCATTGCCCGCTGATCTGCGGCGTGGTCTGCCCGCCCGGCGACCAGAGGAAGGAGTAAGGCTCAACACCGCCGCTTGGCCCCACGGCGGCAATACCATCGCACGCGTCGGAGCATGTCGCCGGCATGGTGCTGAGGTTGGGGATGATGGTCTGCGAGGGCAGCACCTCGGCATCGGCGAAGCTCACGCAGCCGTTGCCGTTGGTGACCTCGGCCGTGTACACGCCGACGCACAAGCTGTCCAACGAGCCGAGATTCGCGGCGATCACGGTGCCGAGCGCATCGTACCACACCAGGTTGCAGGGCGGCGCGCTGCATACGAAGCTCACGCTCACGGTGCCGTCGCACGCGTTGCCACAGGTGGTCTGGCCGTTCGTCGGGGCAAGCGTCTCCGCGTTGCCATCGCTCACCTGCACGACTTGCGCGATGCTGCATCCGCTCGCGTCGGTCACGGTCACGGTGTAGAGTCCGCCGCAGAGGTTGCTGATGCTTTCGCCCGTGCCCACCACCGTTCCTGCCAGCGACCACTCCACCTCAAGGGGGGGCGTGCCGCCCGTGACCGTGGCCGTGGCCTGGCCATCGCAATTGGGGCAGGTGCTCGGCACGGTGCTCACGCTGACTTGCAGCGGCTGCGGCTCCGTGATGGTGTAGGTCTCGCTGAGGGCGCATCCGTTCACGTCCATCACGGTCACGGTCCAATCGCCCGCGCAAAGGCCGAAGGCGCCGGGGAAGCCCTGCCCGCTGGACGGCGGCGGCGACCATACGATGCCATAGGGCACGGTGCCGCCGGTGATGTTGAGCGTCACGTTGCCATCGCACTGCCCCGCGCACGAGATGCCGATCACCACCTCATCGATGTTCAAGGGCAGCGGCTCGGTGATGAGCACCTGCGCCGTGGTGTCGCATCCTCCGCCATCGCTGATCAGCACCGAGTACACGCCCGCGCACAGGCCCGTGGCCAGTGGTGTTCCCTGCCCGCCACCGGGCTCCGGCGACCATGTCCAGGTGAACGGCGGCGTTCCGCCATTCACCCCCACCGCTGCCGTGCCATCGCAATAGCCCGCGCAGTTCGCCGGCGTGCTGCTGATGAGCAGGTCGGTGGGGGGCGGTGCGATCACCGTTGCCGTGTCGATGCTCACGCAGCCGGAGGCATTAATCACCTGCACGAGGTAATCGCCCGCGCAGAGGTCGGTGAGCGATGAGCCATTCTGGTTGAGGTCGTTGCCCTGCGCATCGAACCAGGCGATCGTGCACGGCGCATCGGCGCAATTGAAGGACACGCTCACCGCTCCATCGCAGGTGTTCGGGCAGCTGGTATTGCCGTCCGCTGCGGTGATGTCCTCCCCGGCGGAATCGGTGATGGGCACCGCCTGCTGCAGCGAGCATCCGTTGGCGTCGGTCACCACCACGCTGTAGATGCCCGCGCAAAGACTTGCGATCGAAGCGCCGGTGCCCAGGAGGCTGCCGCCCGCATCGTACCACTCAATGGCCAGTGGCGCCGTGCCTCCGCCCACGGTTGCCGTGGCCTCGCCGATGCACACCTGGCACTCGCTGGGCGTGGTGGCCACGCTGAGCGTGATCGCATCGGGATCGGTGAGCGTGAAGGAGAGCGATGTGCTGCAGCCTGTTGCGTCGGCGATGGTCACGTTCCATGTGCCCGCGCAGAGATTCAGCGCTTGCGATTGGCCTTGCCCGTTGGACGGGACCGGGTTCCACACGTAGGTGTACGGACCAACGCCACCGGTCGTGTTCAGGATGATCGCGCCATCGCATTGGCCGTTGCACGAGATCAACGTCACATCGGCTCCGCCATCAATCGGCGGCGGGCCAGTGATCAGTACTTGCGCATCGATGCTGCACCCGTTCACATCGGTGATCGTCACCGTGTACACGCCTTCACAGAGACCTGTGACCTGTGGCGTGTCCTGTCCGCCAGGGGACCAGAGGTAGGTGTAAGGGCCGGTGCCGCCCGTGGGGCCCACCGCGGCGGTGCCATCGCATGCGCCGGCGCAGCTCACCGGCGTGCTGCTGCTGTTGGGCAGGATCGGAGCGAATGGATCAACCGTGAAGGTGAATGTGCTGTCGCATCCGTTGCCATCGCTGAGCGTGACACTGTAAATGGTGCCCGAGCACAGGCCTGTGACTTGCGTCGTGGTCTGTCCACCCGGCATCCAGAGCACACTGATGGCCCCTGTGCCGCCCGTGGGCGTCACCGTTGCACTGCCCGTGCACGGCGCGGTGCAATCCTCCGGGGCCACCACCAGCCCGGCGTTGAATGGCGCGGGCGCATCCACGAAGAAGGGCGTGCCTCCCACGCAGCCGTTCACATCGATCACATCAACGGACCACAGGCCCAGGCAGAGACCCGTGACGGACAAGCTGCCCTGCTGCCCGTTCGGCGGTGCGGGTGTCCACACCACGGTATATGGCGGTGTGCCGCCCGATGGGAATACCTGGGCCGTGCCATCGCATGTGTTCGGGCAAGTGGCGCCTGTCCAAACGAGGTTATTGGCCACGGGCACTTTCGGAAGGATGTCGAAGACCACGGTGGTATCACAGCCGGAGGCATCGGTGATGGTCACGCTCCACAGGCCGGGGCACAGACTGTTCACGCTCGGCTGGCCCTGCTGGTTGTTCGGCGGCGCAGGAGTCCAGACATAGGCATAAGGCCCAACGCCGCCGGTGGGATTCACGGTCGCTGTTCCATCGCACGGGCCGTTGCAAGTCTCATTGGTCTGCGAGGAGTCGGGATCGATGGGCGAAGGGCCGGTGATATTGATGAAGAGGACGGTGTCGCATTGCGCGGCGTCGGTGATCTGCAGCGTGTAGATGCCCTGGCACATGAGGCTGGCGTTCGGCGTTCCCTGCCCGGCGCCAGGATCAGGCGTCCATAACCATGTGTATTGCGGGAGGCCTCCTGTGGCGATCACCGTCGCGGTGCCATCGCACGCATCGCCGCAGCTCGTCGGGGTGGTGGAGAACTGCGCGTCGATCCCGGACGGCGTGGTGATCGCGAAAGGCGTGATCACCTGGCAGCCGTTCGCATCGGTCACGGTGAGCGTGTACGCGCCGGGGCAATAGTCTGTGGCGTTCGGTGTGCCCTGGCCATTGCCAGGCGGCAACTGCCAGTCGTAGGAGTACGGCGAAGCACCGCCCGTGACCACCGCGATGGCCGTGCCATCGCAACCACCGCCGCAGCTCGCAGGCGTGGTGGTGAGATCCACGGTCATGGCCGGCGGGTCCGTGATGGTGAAGGCGATGAGCGTGTCGCATCCGACCGCGTCGGTCACGAGCACGGTGTAGCTGCCCGCGCAGAGATCAATGGCGTCCGGCGTGCCTTGCCCGTTCACATCCGGAACCCAGAGGAAGGTGTAAGGAACCGCGCCGCCGGTTACGTTCAACGAGGCCGTGCCGTCGCAATCGCCCGCGCAGGTGGGCTCGGTGTTGGTGAGCGCGGCATCGATGGGCGGTGGAGCCGTGAGGTCGAAGGTGAGCGTGGTGTCGCAGCCACCGCTCGTTATCGTCACTTGATAATTGCCCGCGCACAACGCTGTCGCATTGGGCGTGCCCTGGCCCGTCACATCCGGCACCCAGAGGTACGTGTAGCTGCCATTGCCACCGGCGGTCACCAGCGCGATGCTTCCATCGCAATCGCCGTTGCATGTTGGATCAGTCACCGTGCTGCTCACGTCGATGGGCGGCGGCGCAGGCACCGTGAAGGCGATGAGCGTATCACAGCCCACCGCATCGGTGATGAGCAGCGTGTAGGCTTGCGGGCAAAGCCCTGTCACGTCAGGCGTGCCCTGGCCCGTGGGGGGCGGCTGCCAATCGTAGGTGTAGGGCCCTTGTCCACCGGTCACGATCACGCCCGCCGATCCATCGCACACGCCGGGACAGCTCGCGGGGAGCACTTGGAGCGAGACCTGTAGCGGCACCGCATCGAGGATCGTGAACGCCTGCGTGATGGTGCAGCCGTTCGCGTCGGTGATCAGCACGCTGTAATCGCCCGCGCAGAGATCAGTGGCATCGGGCGATCCCTGCCCCGTGACGTCCGGTGTCCACAGGTAGGTGTAGCCAGGCGTTCCTCCGCTCACCGCCACGCCCGCCGTGCCGTCGCACAGCCCACCGCAGCTCACATCCGTCTGGCTCGGCGTCACCGAGAGCGGCGGCGGCTCGTTGATCGAGAAGGCGATCAACGTGTCGCATCCGTTTGCATCGGTGACCAGCAGCGTGTAGTTGCCGGCGCACAGATCGATCGCATCGGGCGTGCCTTGCCCCGTCACATTCGGTGTCCACAAATAGGCGTAGCCCGGCGTTCCACCGGAGACAACAACCGAGGCCGAGCCATCGCACACGCCTGCGCAACTCGCATCCACCGACGTGAGCGTGGCCTGCAACGGCGGCGGCGCTGGCACATTGAAGGTCACCGTGGTGTCGCAGCCGTTCGCCGTGGCCACCGTCACGCTGTAGTCGCCCGGGCAGAGCAAGGAGGCGTTCGGCGTGCCTTGACCTGTCACAGGGGGCGACCATGTGATCGTGTACGGGCCTGGAGGACCGCCAATGGCGAGCGCGATGGCGCCATCGCAGGCGTTGCTGCAGGTCGCGGGCGTCACCGTGCCCTGCACATCGAAGGCCGGTTGCGAGGCGATCGTGAAATCCTGCGTCACGTTGCAGCTCGTGACGAGGTCGGTGATGAGCACGCTGTAATTCCCGGCGCACAGGTTGATCGCGCTCGTTCCATTGGACACGTTCGGCGTCCACGCATAGCTGAAGGGGCCAGGGCTTCCGGTGGGCGCCACAGTCGCTGAACCATCGCATGCTCCGAAGCAGGTCGCGTCGGTCTGCGTGGGATTGGGCGAGATCGGCGGCGGCTCGGAGATGGTGAATGCGATCGTGGTATCGCAGCCGTTTGCATCCACGAGCAGCACCGTGTAGTCATCGGCGCAGAGGCCCGTGGCGCTGTTGGTCCCTTGTCCGCCGCCTGGCTCGGGCGTCCACGTCACTGTGATCGGCGCTGTTCCGCCCGAGGGATTCACCGATGCCGTGCCATCGCAGATGCCGTTGCAGGACACATTCGTGAAGGTCAGGTTCGGCGAGATCGGCTGCAGGTCGAAGAAGAAGGTGGTGTCGCGGATGCAGCCGTTGGAGTCGGTGACGCGCAGCGTGTTGGCACCTGCGCAGAGCTGGTCGAAGCTCGAGCCCGTGCCCGCCCCGTTGTTCCAGCTGAAGGTGTAGCCCGGAACGCCCCCTACGGGAATGACCGAGCGCGTCCCGTTGCACACATCGGCGCAGGTGGGCGGCGTGCCGGGACCGAGGAAGATCAAGCCCAGTGGCGCGGGCTCGGTGACGTTCAGCGTGACGCCGCACGAGACGTTCTGCCCTTGATCGGTGACGATCACGATCTGCGGTCCACCGCAGGCGCCGGTCCAGGTGGCCGTGCCAGGCCCGCCGTTCAACCAGGAATAGGTGAATGGGCCGATGCCCCCGCTCACGCTCACAGTGATGGTGGCATCGCACTCGCCGCGGCAGCGGATGTTGAAGCCATTGTAGTTCGTGGTCGCGGACGTCGTCGCGATGAAGGGTGTCTGTCCACCTCCAGTGGCGCACACCACCACATCGCGATCCTCGCCGCCGGGCGGGATCGCGCTGGGCAGGGCCACCGGCTCATTGCCGATCACGAGCACCGCATGCTGCGGTTGCACCAGGTTGTCCAGCACGCCGACCTCAGGCGCGCGCTCCAGGCGGATCACGCTGCTGCCCGGCATCAAGCGCTTCGTGCCACGGCCCTCGCTGCACAGGGTCCGCGCCTCCATCAAGGCGCCCGCGGCATGCACGGTGCCTAATCGCCAGGTGATGTCGCCTTCCGTCAAGCGCAGGTCGCTCACCACGCTCCACGACCCTTCGCCATCGAATCGCAGCTGGCCACGCATGGGGATCCCGTGCGCATTGATCACGCGGCCTTCCCCCCTACCTGCCATGCGCACGGTGCCAGCGAAGTCCCATTGCACGCTGCCGCGCAACTCGAGGCCTCCATGCACGCGCAGCTCCGCCGATGTTGGCGCGATGACCCGCACGAAGCCGCGCTCCCCTTCCACCCGCAGGCTCGCGCAGCGCGCCGTGCCCACGATCAACACATCCGCGCCCGCATTCCCGCCGATCACCGCATCGTCGCTCGCTCCGGGCACGCCCGCCCCACCGGCCTCGTTCGCCCTCAAGCTCCAATGCGCGGCATCGCTCCACGCGCCGTTGCCACCCACCCAGTGCAGCACGCGGCGCTGCGACTGCTGGCCAGCGGCGCCGACGGCGGTGAGCAGGTAGAGCGCGGCGGCGAGTATCGGAGGGGTGATGGGGATGCGCATCGCTTGGGGTTCTATTCGAAGGCAGGGCAACTGATGGCGCGGCGAGCAGCGCTCTCCTGCCCGCAGGGGGTGATCGCCAGGATGATCTCGTGGGTATTGGAACTGCCCACGCGCAGCTTCGAGGTGGTGATGTCGTAGCTGTAACCCAGCTGGAAATACTTCAGGAAGCTCACCTTCATCAGCGCGGTGACCGCGTCGCCGCCGCGGTAGCCGGCGCCCAGGGAGAACTTCCGCTTCCACTCCACCATGGCGTTCACGTCGAGGGCCCACGGCGCGGCCTTGCTCTTCTTCAGCAGCAAGCTGGGGATCAGCGCGGTGCTGCGGCCGATGCGGTACTTGTAGCCGCCACTGAGCATGAACTGCCGCGCGAGCTTCGAGTCCACCCCGATGCCGCGGATGCGGTTGCCCAGCGCCTGGTGCATGGCGATGCCGCCCCAGGCCACCTTGTTGTAGAGCCAGAGGCCGGGCGTCACCTCCGGGAAGACCATGGTGCTGGCCTTGCCATCGAGCGCGGGGTCGTTGTAATCGAGCACCGTGCTGCCGCCCACATCGAACTTCATCTGCTGCGCGCCGGCGAAGAAGCCCAGGCTCACGTAGTAATCGCGCGACATCTGCATGTTGTAGGCGTAGGCCAGCAGCAGGCGCGTGTAGCCCCAGTTGCCCGCCTGGTCGCTCTCGGCGAAGAAGCCCACGCCGTGCTTGTTCTTCTTCACCACCGCGCCCTTGGGGCGGATGCTCGCGTGCAGGCTGGCCCAGCCCGTGCTCGGCGCGCCTTCCAGGCCCACCCATTGCTTGCGGTAGCCCAAGCGCACATCGAGGCAGTCCTTGCTGCCGGCCACGGCAGGGTTCACGCTGAAGTGATTGAAGACGTACTGCGTGTACTGCGTGAGCTGCTGCGCCCTGACGGCCGTGGCCATCGCAGCGAGCAGGAGCAGCAGCGCGATCCTCATCGGATGATGGAAATGAAGCCGGTGTAGGGGTCCGCGCGGCCCTCTTCCGGATTCAGCTGGATGTAGTAGTAATAGGTGCCCTCGGAGAGCGGACGGCCATTGCGCTTTCCATCCCAGGGCTCGCGGTAGCCGTTGCTATTGAACACGCGCTGGCCCCAGCGGTCGTAGATCATCACCACCGAGCCGGGATAATCCTGGATGCCGGGCACCTCCCAGGTGTCGTTGCGGCCGTCGTCGTTGGGCGAGAAGGTGTTGGGCGGGTTCACCAGGCGCACCACCTCCACCACCACCGTATCGGTGAAGGTGCAGCCATTGATGGTGGTGGTGACCGCATAGGTGGTGGTGCTCGATG
The DNA here is from genome assembly GCA_964517255.1 of uncultured Chryseobacterium sp. Classification (GTDB taxonomy): domain Bacteria; phylum Bacteroidota; class Bacteroidia; order Flavobacteriales_F; family PHOS-HE28; genus PHOS-HE28. The sequence goes on along the minus strand of CAZFBP010000121.1, from coordinate 206 downwards.
GGTTGGCGATGGGGTCGGGGATGCCGTTGCCGCTGAGGCCGCTGGTGGGCGACCAATCGTAGGTGGTGCCGCCGGCGGCATCGAGCTGCGTGGAGCCGCCCTGCGCGATCTCCGCATCGGGGCCTGCATCGAAATCAATGCCCACCACATCAACGCCGGGGCCGGAGACCGCGATGTTGAAGTCGCATTGCGCGGGCGAGGTGGAA
>CAZFBP010000120.1:5607-9262 GCA_964517255.1 uncultured Chryseobacterium sp. | reverse complement strand
TGCTCTTCGCGAGCGAGCTGCGCGCTTTGGAAGCCCTTGGCGCGAAGGGCGAGATCGATACGCACAGCCTGAGGCAGTACTTCACCTACCACTGCATCCCCGCGCCGCACAGCGTGCTGCAAGGGGTGCGCAAGCTGGAGCCCGGCGAACTGCTGCGGGTGAATGCTGAAGGCGTGAAGCGCGAGCGCTGGTACGACCTGCCCGCAGCGGTGAAGCGCGTGCCCGTGTCTCCCGATCCGGTGGCACGCCTGCAGGAATTGCTCGATGATGCCGTGCGGCTGCGCTTGATCAGCGACGTGCCCGTGGGCACCTTCCTCAGCGGCGGGCTCGACTCCTCCATCGTGAGCGCGATCGCGGCGCGGCACAAGCGCGACCTGCACACCTTCTCCATCGGCTTCGCCGAGGATGCCCGCTACGACGAGAGCCGCTACGCGGAAGAGGTGGCCCGGCGCATCGGCTCGCATCACCACGCCTTCCGTCTCACGCGTGAGGAGCTCGCCGAGAACTATCAGCGCCTGCTCGAGGCCACCGATGAGCCCTTCGCCGACAGCAGCGCGCTGGCCTCCTATATCCTCTGTCAGCGCACGCGCCAGCACGTCACCGTGGCGCTGAGCGGCGATGGCGCCGACGAGGTGTTCGGCGGCTACACCAAGCACCAGGCAGAGCTGCGCATGCGTTCGCCCGGCGCGGTGGAAAGGGCCGTCATCGCCCTGGCTCCGCTCTGGAGGTCGTTGCCGCGGTCACGGAGCGGTGGCCTCACGAACGCGTTCCGCAGGCTCGACCGGTTCGCGCGGCTCAACCGCCTGTCGGTTCACGATCGCTGGCGCGAGCTCGCGAGCTTCGATCATGACGGCGATGCAGCGAGGCTGGTTCCGCTCCCCGATCCGGCATCTGCGCTCAGCCCACGGGAAGGCAGCCTTTCCATCGGATTGGAGCGCATGAGCGGCGTGAACGGCGTACTGCTCGCGGATGTGCTCACCACCCTCCCGAACGACATGCTGCACAAGGTGGACCTCACCAGCATGGCGCATGGGCTCGAGGTGCGCACGCCCTTCCTGGACCGTCGCATGGTGGAGTTCGCGTTCTCGCTGCCGGCCGATGAGAAGTTCCGTCGCGGCCAAGGCAAATCGATCCTTCGCCGGGCCTTCGGCGATCGCTTGCCCATGGCGGTGGTTTCGCGGAGGAAGCACGGCTTCGAGGTGCCATTGCGGCCGCTCTTCCTCGGCGCACTGGCCCCCATGCTGGACGAATTGCTAACGGAAGATGCCGTTCGCGCCGCCGGCCTGAACTGGCCTGCGGTTCAATCCATTCGTGCGCGTCTGCGGTCGCGCTCGCCGGGCGGCAGTGAGGCAACTTTGCATGCCCTGGCCGTCTTCATGGCGTGGTGGAAAAGACGGGCCGGTTAGCGGTCCGCCGCGAACCTCGAAGTCCGGTACATTCGCCAGCCCCCAATGCCCCGCGTCCTTCAGATCCTCAACCGGTTCAACCTGGGCGGCCCCACGCACAATGCGGCCTACCTCACCCGGTACATGGCGCCGGAGTTCGAGACCTTGCTGGTGGGCGGTAGCCAGGAAGCCACCGAGGCGGGCAGCCACTACATCACGCGCGGCTTGGGCGTTGAGCCCGTGATCCTTCCCGAATTGCAGCGCGAAGTGGCGCCATGGCGGGATCGCAGCGCCTACCGGCGGATCAAGCAGGTGATCAAGGAATTCAAGCCGGACATCGTGCACACGCACGCCGCGAAGGCCGGCGCAGTGGGCCGCATGGCAGCCGCCGATCTGGGGGTGAAGGGCATCGTGCACACCTTCCACGGCCACGTCTTCCACAGCTATTTCGGCCCCATGCGCACGGCGCTCTACAAGAGCATCGAGCGCTTCCTGGCCAAACGATCCTCGCGCATCGTGGCCATCAGCGACCGGCAGAAGGAGGAGCTCGTGGACGAGCACCGCATCTGCGACCCCGAGAAGGTGGAGGTGATCCCGCTGGGCTTCGACCTCACGCCCTTCCGCGAGGATCAGGAGCGCAAGCGCAAATTGTTCCGGCATGTGTACGGCGTGGCCGATGACGAATTGGCCATCGAGATCGTGGGCCGCCTGGTGCCGATCAAGAACCACGACCTTTTCCTGGAAGTGGTGGCCAAGGTGGGCGAGCGCACGGGGCGCAAGCTGCGGGCCTTCATCGTGGGCGATGGCGAGGAGCGCGACCACCTGCTTGCGCGTACCGCCAGCCTGGGGCTGAGCCTGGCGCGCGGGCCCTACTTCAACGGCCATCCGTTCGGGCACGGCGTCAATGGCAAGCCCATGGTGCCGCGCGCCGCGGTGACCTTCACCAGCTGGATCAAGGAAGTGGACATCGTGAACGCCGGCTTGGACATCGTGATGCTCACCAGCCTGAACGAAGGCACCCCCGTGAGCCTGATCGAGGCGCAGGCCAGCGGCCGGCCGATCGTGAGCACCGACGTGGGCGGCATCCGCAATGTGGTGCTCGATGGCCGCACGGCGCTCCTGACCGCCTCAGGCGATGCCGAATCGCTGGCCCGAGCGCTCGAGCAAGTGGTGAACGACGACGCCCTGCGCGCGCGCATGGGCCATGGCGGCTGGGACCATGTGCGTGAGCGCTTCCATTACACCCGTCTGGTGGAGGATACCGCCCGGCTCTACCGTTCACTGCTGTCCTGAGCCTCCCGGTGCGCGATCCCTACATTTGGCCGCGCATGCCCCGCCCTTCCCGTTCGCTCCTCTTTGCCGCGCTCACAGCGGCGCTGGTCACCGGCTGCACGGTGAACCGCAATATCATGTTCAAGACGCCCTTGGACCATGCGTTCGAGGCCTTCCCTGACAGCGGCGCTCAGGCCAAGGCGCTGGTGCTGCAGCCCAACGACGTGCTGCAGTTCAGGCTCTTCGCCAACGATGGCTTCAAGATGATCGACCTGGTCTCAGAAGGCGGCGCCCGCGAGGCTGCCTTCATGAACCGCACCCTCTTCAATTACTTGGTCGAGGCCGACGGGCTCTGCAAGCTGCCGCTGCTCAATCGCATTCCGTTGGCGGGTAAAACGCTGCGCGAGGCCGAGATCGAGCTGGAAGGGTACTACAGCAAGTACTACAACCGGCCCTATGTGCAGCTCATGGTGAGCAATCGGCGCGTGGTGATCTTTCCTGGAGGGGGCGGCGATGCGGTGGTGGTTCCGCTGGAGAACAACAATACCACCTTGCTGGAGGCGCTGGCGCGCGCAGGTGGCCTGGCCAGCCGCGGCGATGCGCGGCGGGTGAAGCTCTTCCGTCATCACTCCGATGGCAAGCGCACCGTGCACCAGTTCGACCTGTCCGACATCGAAGGCCTGTGCTACGCGGATATCGTGCTCCAGGGCGATGACGTGATCTACGTGCAGCCCAACCCCGAGATCGCCCGCGAGCTGCTCCAGGACCTCACGCCCATCATCACCTTGCTCACCAGCGTGGTGCTCGTGATCGGTGTGGTACGCGGGTTCTCCCGATAGCCGCGCAGCCGATGGTCGCCGAGGAAGTCACCAACCGGGCCGTCAGCTTCGAGAGCTACCGACAGCGCATCACGAATTTCAGCAACGAGTTCGACCTCGGGCTGTTCGTTCACATCTTCAAGCGCAGCATGCCCGTGGTGGTGCTGGTGCTGTTTCTGG
>CAZFBP010000120.1:0-5597 GCA_964517255.1 uncultured Chryseobacterium sp. | reverse complement strand
TGCGGGCGGCGGCGGGTTGATCACCCTGCCTGCGCTGTTGCTGGCAGGCGCCTCAGCCGCCCTTTACCTGCGCTACACCGTTCCGATCCATGAATCGAAGGCCGTGCTGCAGCTGGGCGAGAGCAACACCGCCGAGCAGGTGCTGCTCATGAGCAGCTTCGGGGAGAAGCAGAACATGGCCGTGGACCTGATCTTCATGCGCAGCCGGCTCTTCCTGGGCATGGCACTGGACCGGCTGCCCTTGCAGGTGAGCTACTATAATCGTGGGCAGATCCTCACCGAGGAGTATTACAAGCACTCCTTCTTCAAGCTCGTGGACATCGCGGTGAGTGACAGCGCCGTGCTGGACGTGCCGATCTACCTGGACCTCGCGGTGCCCGGTCAAGTGGAGCTGAGCTATACAGCCCTGGGCCGACCATACAAGAACAGGGTGCAGCGCGGGAGCGTGGTCTCCATGCCGCACTTCACCGGCAGGATCGTGGTGAACGACCATCCGATCCTCAGCGACCCCGACGCGAAGGCCACCTTCTACCTGAAAATCAACAGCCGCGAACGGCTGCTGGACAAGTACGCCAACCAAATCTGGGTGAACTCACAGGATTACGCCACCAAGTCCATCGATATCGTGTGCCGCGACTCGAACCCGTGGGTGGCGCGCGACCTGGCGCAGGCCTTGGCCGAGACCTACATCGATTACGACCTCCAGCGCCAGAGCAGCAGCGCGGCCAACGTGATCGAGTTCATCCGCAGCCAGAAGGACACTGCCTACCGGGAGCTGCGCGACTCGGAGTTCAGCATGCAGAGCCTGAGGGGCGAGAACCGCGTGGCCGACATGGAGACGCTCACCCCGCTGCTGCTGGGCCGCTCCGACAAGTACGAGGACGAGCTGGTGCGGCTCACCCTCGACGTGGAACTGCTCAAGGCCATGGAGCGCGCCACTGACCAACCGACCGGCGAGATCAACGCCCACGATCTGCTGCCCTTGCTGCTCGGCACCAAGTACGAGAACACGCTCTCCCTCCCACTGCGCAACCTGCAGGACCGGTTGGAAGAGCGCGAGATGGTGCGCGAGGACGCCACCGCGAACCACCCGGCGCTGGCCGCAGCCGATGACCGTGTGGCCGTGCAGAAACGGGTGCTCCTCGAGACCCTTCGTCGCCTGCGAGAGAGCGGTGAGCAGCAGCGCGTGAACCTCACCCGGCAGCTGGAGGAACTGGACGCCAAATTCCTCAAGCTCCCGGAGAAGGAGATCGAGTACGCGCGCGTGGAGCGTGTCTTCACCATCAACCAGAAATTCTACAACCTGCTCTTGGAGAAGGAAGTGGAGTACCGCATCAGCAAGGCGGGCTTCGTGCCGCAGAACCGGATCCTGCAGGACGCCTCGTTCTCCAAGGTGCCCGTGTCGCCCAACAAGGAAGTGGTGATCGGGTCGTACCTGTTGGCCGGGGTGATCCTGTGCCTGCTGATCCTGCTGGGCCGTTACATCCTCCACGATAACCTCACGAGCCTCAACGACGTGGCCAAGCTCAGCCACGCCAGCATCGGGATCCTGGGCATGGTGCCCAAGTACAAGTACGACATCCCCGTTTCCGAACTGCTGATCGACAAGAACCCCAAGAGCCTCATCGCCGAGGCTTTCCGCACAGTGCGCACCAACATGCAGTTCGTGGACAACACGCCGGGGCCCAAGGTGGTAGCCATCACCAGCACCATCTCCGGCGAGGGGAAGACCTTCGTGGCCATGAACCTGGCGGGCATCATCTCCTTCAGCGGCAAGCGTGTCATCATCCTGGACCTTGACATGCGCAAGCCCAAGATCCACCTGGGCTTCGACGTGGACAACGAGCGCGGCATGAGCACCATCCTCATCGGCAAGGACGACATCGACTCGTGCATCCGGCACAGCAACCTCGAAGGCCTCGATTACATCACCGCCGGGCCCATTCCGCCGAATCCCTCGGAGCTCATCATCAGCCCGCGCATGCTCGAGGTGCTCGGCTACCTGAAGCAGCGTTACGACATGGTGCTGCTCGATAACCCGCCAGTAGGCCTGGTGACCGATGGCATCCCCATGATCCAGCTGGCCGACTACCCCATCTACATCTTCCGCAGCGATTACAGCAAGAAGCATTTCGTGCAGAACGTGGACCGCCTGATCAACGAGAACAGCATCAAGCGCCTCTCGTGCGTGCTCAACGGCGTGGATGTGGACCGCAACAAGTACGGCTACAATTACGGCTACGGCTATGGGTACGGCTATGGCTACGGCTACGGCAGCGGTTACGCAGGCGGCTACTATGAGGACAAGCCCGCGCGCAACAAGCGCGGCCTCTTCGGCGGGCTATTCGGCAAATCATGATCGAGACGCAGACCTTCCCCGTGCAGGGCCCCGTGCTCCTGCGCCCACGCGTGTTCGCTGACGATCGCGGATCCTTCGTGGAGACCTGGAGCGAGCGGGCCATGCGGGAGGCCATCGGGCCGCAGCGCTTCGTGCAGGACAACGAGAGCACCTCGCGCAAGGGCGTGCTGCGCGGCCTGCACTTCCAGCTGGACCCGCACGCGCAGGGCAAGCTCGTGCGCGTATCGCGCGGCAGCGCCAGCGATGTCTGCGTGGACATCCGGCCCGGAAGCCCCACGTACGGGCACCATGTGAAGGTGATGCTCATCGCGGCGGAGGCCACGCTGTTCTGGATCCCGCCCGGCTTCGCGCACGGCTTCGCGGCGCTGGAAGAAGGCACCGTGTTCAACTACAAGTGCACTGACTACTACCATCCGGCAGCCGAGCGCACCATACGCTGGGACGATCCGGACCTGGCGATCCCCTGGGGCGTGCGCGACCCCATTGTCAGCGCGAAGGACCGCGACGGCTTCGCCTTCCGGGGCCCATGGGCCGAACCCCGCTGAGCAACCATGGCCTACAGCGGCGCGCAGCTCTTCCTCCTCTATTCGGGCCTCTTCTTCGCGGCCCTGGTCTTCAGCCTGCTGATCAATTCGCTCTTCATGCGCTTCGCGCGCACCTTGGGACTGCGTGAGAAGGACGCCGCGCTGGAGCGCTGGAGCGCCAGCCACAAGCCCTCCTTCGGCGGCATCGGCTTCTACATCCTCTTCCTCGCGTGCTTCACCCTGCACGGCGTGCTCTTCCCCGGCGATGGCGCCGTGCTGCGCCCGGAACTCCTGGGCCTGCTGGCCGCCACTTCCCTGGGCTTCCTCATGGGCCTGGCGGACGATGCCTACAACACGCAACCCTTGCTGAAGTTCATGGTGCAGATCGCCTGCGGCGCGATCCTCGTGGCCAGCGGAACGGTGATCGACCTCTTCGAGGCGCGGTGGGCCAATGTCGCCATCACCATCTTCTGGGTGGTGGGCATGATGAATTCGATCAACATGCTCGACAACATGGACGGCGTAGCCACGGCCGTCACGGTGGCCATCCTTGCGGCGGCCACCGCGCTCATGATCGGCACCGGCACCATGGACCCGGTGTACATGGTGCTATTGGTGGGCACCATGGCCTCGCTGGGCGGCTTCCTCTTCTACAACTGGAACCCCTCGCGCATGTTCATGGGCGATACCGGGAGCCAGTTCCTGGGCGTGCTCATCGCCTTCATTGGCGTGCGTTTCTTCTGGAACGCCACCGGGCCCGTAGGCGATCAAGCGATCGAGCGCCAGATCCTGGCCCCGCTGATGGTCTTCCTGCTGCCCATCTGCGACACCAGCACCGTCTCCATCAACCGCATCATGCGCGGCCGCAGCCCGTTCGTGGGCGGCCGCGATCACACCACGCACCACCTCAGCTACCTGGGCCTGAGCGACGCGCAGGTGGCCTTCACCTTCATCGGCCTGAGCTTGCTGAACGGTTTCATGGCTTACGTGATGCTGCGTTACATCGATGCCTGGGAGAACCTGCACACGGCCATCTTCGTAAGCTATGCGGTGCTCGTCTTCGGCACGCTCTTCACCATCACCCACCGGTCCAAACCGCCCATCCAGGAATCATGAAGCAGCTCCTGCTCCGAACGGCCATCTGGCTGCTGCTGCTCGCGGGCGGCTCGCTCGCCGCCCATGTGATGATCTACTCGCGCAGCAGCGAAGGAACGGACCTGGACCACCTGCAGCGCTTCAACGACGGCTACAAGGTCTTCTCGCTCACCCTGCCCGGCGAGCTCACGTTCTGCGGCGAGGCCGTGCCCCTGGGCCGCATCGATGTGCGCGAGCGCTTGGATCGCGAGTTGTTGGTGAACACGTATTGGCAGAGCAACACGCTGCTCGCGCACAAGCGCGCCAACCGCTGGTTCCCCTTGATCGAGGAGGTGCTGCGAAGCGAAGGCGTGCCCGAGGACATGAAGTACCTGGCCCTGGTGGAGAGCAATTTCACCAACACGGTGTCGCCTATGGGCGCCACGGGGTACTGGCAGTTCATGAAGGAGACCGGGCAGAAGCACGGCCTGGAGGTGAGCGCCGAGGTGGACGAGCGCTACAACGTGGAGAAGAGCACCATGGCCGCGTGCACCTACTTGAAGAACGCCTATGCCAAGCATGGATCATGGGCGCTGGCCGCTGCGGCGTACAACCTGGGCTCCGGCGGAGTGGACAAGCAGCTCGGCCGCCAGCAGAAGGAGAACTACTTCGACCTGCTGCTGCCCGAGGAGACGAGCCGATACGTGTTCCGCATCCTGGCCATGAAAGAGATCATCCGCGAGCCCGCGCGCTACGGCTTCCACCTCCGACCGCAAGACTTGTACCCGCCCTATAAGACCCGCAGCATCGAAGTGAAGGGCCCGATCGAGGACATCACCGCGTTTGCCCTGCGCCACGGAACGGACTACAAGACCGTGAAGCTGCTGAACCCGTGGCTGCGCGACGCCAAGCTCACCAATAAGGAGCGCAAGGCCTACACGATCCTGCTGCCCGCCGAGGGTTTCCACGACACCGTGGCCGAGTAAGGGCGCGGTCCTCCGCACGGAATCTTCTCGCCGTTCCAAACCAGCCCGTTCCGCAGCGACCTTTGCGCCCCGCTGAAAACGGGGGCACGGTGAAGAAGGATATGGGCACCAACGGTAATGCTGAAGAGTTCGCCGAAGAGCACATCGAAGTGCTCGGCGCCCGGGTCCACAACCTGAAGGGCATCGATGTGCGCATACCGCGCGACCAACTGGTGGTGATCACCGGTCTGAGCGGCAGCGGCAAGAGCTCACTCGCCTTCGACACCATTCATGCCGAAGGCCAGCGCCGCTACATCGAGACCTTCAACGCGTACGCCAGGCAATTCCTCGGAGGCATTGAGCGCCCCGACGTGGACCTGATCACCGGCCTGAGCCCCGTGATCGCCATCGAGCAGAAGACGATCAGCCGGAACCCGCGCAGCACCGTGGGCACCGTTACGGAGATCTACGACCTGCTGCGCCTGCTCTACGCGCGCATCGCCGATGCCTTCAGTTACGAGACCGGCGAAGCGATGATCCGGTACACCGACCAGCAGATCATCCAGCTCGTCACCGATGCGTACGCCGGGAAGGAAGTGCTGATCCTCGCGCCCTTGGTGCGCGGCCGCAAGGGCCATTACCGCGAGCTGTTCGAGCAAATGCTTCGTCAGGGCT
>CAZFBP010000119.1:2792-9327 GCA_964517255.1 uncultured Chryseobacterium sp. | reverse complement strand
CCGCCAAGGGCATGGCCGAGCAGCGCATCCCCAACATGCGCGGCATCATGGCGGCGCGCACCAAGCCGCTTCAAGTAGTTGCCGCTGGCGCGGTGAGCAACGCGGCGAGCGCCGTGAAATTCGAGCTGCCGCCTGCCAAGGGTGCCGTGATGATGATCCCCCCCGATGAGGCCGGGAAGCTCATTGAACTGCTGCATACCGAAGCGAAAGTCATTTGATGTTGAGGGTTGGAGGCTGACATCGGTTGAGGGTCGTCCTCTCCCAAACCCGATCGCCAACCTGCAACCTTCAACCAGCAACCCCCAACCTGCCGATTGACATGAGCACCATCGCATTCATCGACACACGCGGCGACAAGCTGCCGAAAGCCGCGCAGGAGGCCGTCACCTATGCGAGCCAATTGGCCGACGGGCCCATCACCGCCATCACCTTCGGCGAGGCGCAGGGCTTGGACGCATTGGGCGCGAACGGCGCCAAGAAGGTGATCGTGGCGCGCGGCGTGAAGGCCGTGGACAGCCAGCAGCTCGCCAAGCTCGTGTGCGATGTGGCCGCGGCCGAAGGCGCCACCACCATCGTGTGCGTGCATGATGCTACGGGCAAAGCCGTGGCACCACGCGTTGCCGCGCGATTGAAGGCAGGGCTCGTGGCAGGCGCCACCGGCATGCCAGATGGGAACCGCTTCCGCCGCAACGTGTTCAGTGGCAAGGCGCGCGCATGGGTCGAAGTGAGCAGCGCCGTGAAGGTGATCAACCTCTCCCCCAATAGCATCCCGATCGCGAGCAGCGGAGGAAGCGCCGTGGTCGAGGAGTTCAGCGGCGAGCTGGGCGCGGCGCGCATCACGGTGAAGGAGCTGCGCAAGGCGGGCTCGGGCATTCCGCTGCCGGAGGCGGAGATCGTGGTGAGCGCCGGGCGCGGCATGAAAGGCCCCGAGCATTGGGCGCCGGTTGAAGAACTGGCGCAGCTCTTGGGCGGTGCCACCGCTTGCAGCCGCCCCGTGGCCGACATGCACTGGCGCCCGCACCACGAGCATGTGGGCCAGACGGGCCTGGCCATCCGCCCCAACCTCTACATCGCCATCGGCATCAGCGGCGCCATCCAGCACCTGGCAGGCGTGAACCAGAGCAAGGTGATCTGCGTGATCAACAAGGATCCCGAGGCGCCCTTCTTCAAGGCTGCGGACTACGGGATCGTGGGCGACGCTTTCGAAGTGCTGCCCAAGTTGATCGAGGCGGCCAAGAAGCTCAACGCTGAACGTTGAGGGTTGAAGGTTGAGCGTGGTTGAGGGTTGGAAGTTGAACCACCCCCCAACCGATTTCAACCAGCGCGCAATCCCCAACCGGACCAACAACTACCTTCACGGCCCGCTGCGCATCGCATGGACAAGGTCGAGCTGAAGTTCCTCCGCATCACGTACAGCCACACGCACGCGGGGGCCTACGCGCTCATCCTCGCCGAGGCGCAAGGCGACCGCCGCCTGCCCATCATCATCGGCGGCGTGGAGGCCCAGGCCATCGCCATCCAGGTGGAGAACATCAAGCCGGCACGCCCCCTCACACACGACCTCTTCAAGAACGTCGCCGACACGCTTGGCTTCAACCTGAAGGAGGTGATCATCAACGACCTGGTGGAAGGGATCTTCCACGCCAAGCTGGTGGTCGAGCAGGAGGCGCGCGAGGTGGTCATCGATGCCCGCAGCAGCGACGCCATCGCGCTGGCCCTGCGCTTCGACTGCCCCATCTTCACCTACGAGCCCATCCTCAGCGCCGCCGGCCTCAAGGTGGAGGAGGGCGAGGAGGAGGATCCCGAGGGCGAGAAGAAGGAGCGCAAGGGCCGCGACAAGAAGACCGTGACGAGCGCCACCATCGATGAGCTGCAAGGCATGCTCACCGAAGCGCTGGAGAACGAGGACTACGAGCGCGCCAGCAAGCTCCGCGACGAGATCAAGCGCAGGGAGCAGACGAATTAACGCGGGTTGAGGGGTTGAGCATTGAGACCCGGAGCAAGCAGGTTGACCGGAGCAGAGGATTGAACGCACAGCACCAGGCCCTCCGACCAACCCCCAACACCCCAACATTGGACCTCTTTCGCAATTCGGCCATGCCCGCTCAACCCTCACCCCTCCCCCTCTCCAAAGGAGAGGGAGCGGTCGAATTGTGAAAGAGGTCTATTCAACCGGAGCGGACCGGTGCGCGGGCCCAACCCGCATTACCGCCATCTTCGCTCCAACTCCTTCAGCATGACGAAGACCTTCCGCCTGATCGCCCTTGGAGCACTCGCCTTGCTCGCCGCGCCCGCATTCGCGCAAGGCACGCCCGCGCCGCTCACCGGCCCCAGCGCCATGGGCATGGCGCGCGGAGCGCTGGGCATGGCCGTGCTCATCGGCATCGCCTGGGCCTTCAGTGCGCGACGCAAGGAGGTGAACTGGCGCGTGGTGGGCATCGGCCTCGTCTTCCAATTGGTGATGGCGCTGTTGGTGCTCTACGTTCCACCGGCGCAATGGCTCTTCGAATTGGTCGGCAAGGCCTTCGTCAAGGTGCTGGAGTTCACCAAGTCCGGCAGCACATTCCTCTTCGGCGGCATGATGGACGTGAAGAGCTTCGGCTTCGTCTTCGCACTGCAGATCCTCCCCACCATCATCTTCTTCAGCGCGCTCACCAGCGTGCTCTTCTACCTGGGCGTGATCCAGAAAGTGGTGTACGGCCTGGCTTGGGCGTTGAACAAGGCCATGCGCCTCAGTGGCGCGGAGAGCCTGGCCACGGCGGGCAACATCTTCCTGGGCCAGACCGAATCGCCCTTGATGATCAAGGCCTACCTGGACAAGATGAACCGCTCGGAGATCTTCCTGGTGATGGTGGCGGGCATGGCCACGGTGGCCGGCGGCGTGCTCGCGGCCTACGTGGGCTTCCTGGGCAACGGCGATCCCGAGCAGGAACTCTTCTTCGCCAAGCACCTGCTCACCGCGAGCGTGATGGCAGCCCCTGGCGCCGTGGTGCTGGCCAAGATCCTGTACCCGCAGACCGAGGCCATCGAGCAGAAGATGCAAGTGGGCATGGACCAGGTGGGCAGCAACCTGCTCGACGCGATGAGCAACGGCACCGGTGAAGGCTTGAAGCTCGCCGCCAACGTGGCCGCCATGCTCCTTGTGTTCTTCGCCTTTATCGCCATGGTCAACTATGGCTTCAACAAGCTCGGCGATGCCACAGGCCTTAACGCCTGGGTGGCCTCCATCTCCGGCGGCAACTTCGACAAGCTCTCGTTGCAATTCATCCTCGGGTACCTCTTTGCGCCCATCATGTGGCTCATGGGCGTGGCCACCGACGACATCACCCTTGCGGGAAGGCTCGTAGGCGAGAAGATCATCGCCAGCGAATTCGTAGGCTACGAGAGCCTCGCGACCTTGAAGGCCAACGGCGCCTTCGCCCAACAGCGGAGCATCGTGATGTGCACCTACATGCTCTGCGGCTTCGCCAACTTCGCCAGCATCGGCATCCAGATCGGCGGCATCGGATCCCTAGCGCCCAGCCGCAGGCAATGGCTCAGCGAGTTCGGACTGCGCGCACTGCTCGGCGGAACGCTCGCCTCGTTGCTCAGCGCGACGATCGTGGGGATGCTGGTTTAAGTGTTGGTTGGGGGTTGGGAGTTGAACGAGGTTGGGGGTTGTCCCGGAAAAAAAGCCGGGATGACAGGTTGGATGTTGACATAGGTTGAGGGTTGAACAGCCTGCAACCCTCAGCAGGTGGGCGCGGCCTGCGCGTTGGCGCCAACCTCCAACCTATTCTTCCACACGGCCATTCGCCAATGGCCCCTGCCACAGTTCGCGGATCACGCCATCGAGCAGCTCCTTGCTCGTGTGCAGCGCGTCGATGTACTCCGCGCGGTCGGCGGTGATGGCGCTCGGCCCGGCGAAGTCGTAGTACGTGCCCGCCGCGCGCATCAGCGCTTTGTACGCTTCGATGTCCTTCTCGAGTCCCAGCTCGCGTTCCATCGCATGCACCTCGTTGTGCACGGGCAGGTCGATGATCACCAACTTGATGTCGCGCTCCTTGCAGCGAGCGGCCACGCGCTTCAGCTCCTCGGCGAAACGCTGCGATGGACTGTGGGCCTCCAGCACCGCGCGCTCGTTGCGCATCACCACTTCCCATTGATCCGAAGCGATGCCCTCGGCCTGCACCGCGCCCCAATGCGCACGCGTGTCGAGCCAGGCCTTGCCCAGCACATCGCGATCGGTGACGTAATGGATCGCGGAGGATGTGGACCACTGGGGCCCTTCCCAGATGTCGTAGTCCTGCGCTGCGCTCCAGTTGCGGAAGCCTGTCTGGAGATAGACGGTCCTCAATTCCGTGAGGCTGTCGGCGTACCAGAACGTCTTGAAGAGCGATGGCGTGTTGCCGCCCGGCACGCCGAAGTTGTAGAGCTCGCGGCCCGTGATGCGCGAGACCAGCGCCTCGTCGAAGCGCGTGAGCCGCGAATCGCCGATGATGATGTCGGCGACGGGCCTGCGGCGGTACTCGATGAGCTTCCACGCGAGCGTGTAGTACGGCATCACCGTGCCGCTGTGGCGCAGGTTGGCCTTGCGCGTCTCCAGCGGGACGGGGCTTCCTTCGCCGAAGTAGTTGAACGGATCGATCCAGGCCACGGCGCCCAAGAGCACTGCGAAGGGCAGCGCGAGCAGGAGGAGCCATCGGATTAGCTTGCGCATGGTCAGAACTGGAAGTAGATGAATTCGCCGCCACCGTGATAGGCGCCGTAGTAGATTATGCTGGCCACGAGCGCGGTGTACACACCATAGCGCGCTGCGGATGGCATGCGTGAAAGGAAGGCCGCAGCGCCCCAGCGCGCCTGCACGAGATGCACCGCTTCCATGAAGATGATGGCGATGAATGCGACAGTGAGGTCCGTTGCCCCGAGCCCCAGCGATCGCACGATCGCTTTCGCGCTGGATGGATCGATCCACGCGCCATGGCCGGTGAACGAGGCCTTCACGATGTGCAGCGCATCGCCGATCGTGGCAGCGCGGAAGAACACCCAGCCGATCAGCACGAGCACGAGCGTCCAGCCCACGTTGAGCAAGTGGTTGAGCCGCGGCAACCGCGCCAGTCCCGAAGCAGTGGCCAGCCGATGGCGCAGCGGACCGAGCACGATGGCGAGCACGAGGTAGATGCCGTGCAGCGCGCCCCAGGCCACGAAGGTCCAGTTGGCGCCGTGCCACAGCCCGCTGATGAGGAAGGTGATGAAAAGGTTGTAGTACCAGCGCCACTTCACCGTGCGGTTGCCGCCGAGCGGGATGTACACGTAATCGCGGAACCAGGTGCTGAGGCTGATGTGCCAGCGCTTCCAGAACTCACTGATGCTGGCCGCGTGGTACGGCTGCCGGAAGTTGAGCATCAGGGTGAAGCCCAGCACGCGCGCGCAGCCGATCGCGATGTCGCTGTAGCCGCTGAAGTCGCAGTAGATCTGCACGGCGAAGAGCACGGTGGCCAGGGCGAGCACCGGGCCGGGGAAGTCGTGCGGTGCGCCGTACACGTGCGTGACCGCCGCCGATACGCGATCGGCGATGACCACCTTCTTGAACATGCCCCAGGCCATGAGGCGCAGGCCGCTCGCCACGCGATCGGCGTCGAAGCGCTGCACCTGGCGGAACTGCGGCAGCAGCGACCCCGCCCGCTCAATGGGGCCGGCCACCAGCTGCGGGAAGAAGGCCACATAGACCGAGAAGAGTCCCGCGTGCTTCTCCGCCTTCATCGCGCCCTGGTACACGTCGATCGTGTAGCTCATGGTCTGGAAGGTGTAGAAGCTGATGCCCACCGGCAGCAGGATGTCGAGCACGGGCGCCTGCCAATCGAGGCCCATGGCCTGCGCGGCCGAACCCGCCGAGGCCACGAAGAAGCCCAGGTACTTGTAGAAGATGAGCAGGCCGAGGTTCGTGGCCATGCTCAACCAGAGGTAAGGCCGCCGCGCGCGCTTCTCCGCGATGCCCGACATGCGGTAGGAGCACCAGTAATCGATGACCGTGCTGAAGGCGATGAGCAGGGCGTACTCCGGCCGCCAGCTCATGTAGAACCAATAGCTCGCGATCAGCAACAGGATCCAGCGCCGCTTGGGCGGAAGCAGGAAGAAGAGCAGCGTGACGAGCGGGAAGAAGACCAGGAACTCGAGCGAGTTGAAGAGCATGCGGCGGGTCCCTGCTTGGCGCGGCCAAACTAGCGGGGGGCCTTCAACGGCCAGGGCGCATGGCGCGCTCGGCGATGCACAGGGCGATGTTGGCCGGCGAGCGCGATGAGGCCGCCGTGTACTTTCAACTCCACAGACCTTCGCGCATGATCCGCAAACCGCTCCTCTTCCTGCTCTCGCTCGCGACGCTGCATCATGCCAGCGCCCAAGCCACCCTTGTGCAATGGGGCAAGCCCTTCAGCCGCGCGCTGAAAGGCGCCGAAGGGGACATCTACACCGTGGTCGATGGCCTCTTCGCCAAGGACGGCCGCCACCTGCTGTACGTGGAGGAGGGCCTCACCCCGAAGGTGGTGCGCCTCGATGC
>CAZFBP010000119.1:0-2692 GCA_964517255.1 uncultured Chryseobacterium sp. | reverse complement strand
GCCGATCCGCGCAAGCCGCCGGCGCGCACCGCCAAGGTGCCCGATGAGATCGTGGACCTCTACGCCACGCCGGAAGGAATGCTGATCGTGGTGGAGACCTTCCTCGAGTACCAGTTCATGCTGCCCGTGGGCGAAGCGCTGGCCATGCGCCATCTCAGCGGCCCCGTGCGCGTGAGCCAAGTGCAGCCCAACGACAGCCTCGGCTGGCAGAAGGTGGTGGACCGCGCGCTGATGACCACTGCCGGCCAAGCGTACGAGGGCAGCGTGGCCCTGCCGATGGACGGAAGCGTGCTGCTGCTGCACGGCCACACGCCGCGCGGCTACGAGGCCATCCTGCGCGCGGGCAACGAGGCGGCGAACACCAAAGAGCAGAAGCCGCAGGAGCCGCATGTGCTCAAGGCGGCCTTCATCGGCACGAAGGATGGAAGCGCGTTGCGCGAAGGCACGGCGCTGATGATCGAGGACGGCTACGTGGCCTGTCCGGTGGGCGCGCTCATGGAATGGGGCGGCACCCAAGCACTGGTGAAATGCTATGACCGCGGTGAGCAGTACCGATTCGCGGTGATCGACCTGGGCAGGCTTGGTGAGGAGAAATAACGTCGGTTGGGGGTTGCCGGTTGATTGGAGATTGAGGGTTGGACAACCAGCAACCCTCAACCTGCGGGCCCGGGCACGAGCGTCGGCCTCCACCTTCAACCCGCACCCCGGAACCTAGTTTCGCGCGCCATGACCAACGAGCCGCGCAAGGCCACCTTCTCTGTTCGCGCCCGCGCGTGGTTCACGGCGCAGTTGGAGCGCGTGCCGCAGCTCGTCGCGAGGAGCCGCGCCAAGGACCTCATCCTGCTCGCCCTGCCCTACCAGGTCAGCGCCGTGCTCACCGCGCTGATCGCCGTGGGCTACGCCTGGCTGTTCAACTGGATGGGCGAGCGCAACGCCGAGCTGCTCGCTCTCGACCGGCGGCTCATCTTCCTCACCGCGCCGCTGAGCTTCCTCACGGCCTGGTGGCTCGTGTTCAAGTTCGCGCCGCTGGCGGGCGGCAGCGGCATTCCGCAGCTCATGGCCGCCGTCGAGGTGGCCACCGACAAGAAGCGCGATCGCAGCGGCCGATTCCTCAACGTGCGCATCATCCTAGTGAAGATCGCCAGCAGCTTGGCCATGGTGCTGGGCGGCGGCGCCGTAGGGCGCGAAGGCCCCACGCTGCAGGTCGCGGGCAGCATCTACCGCACCGTTCACCGCCTGCTGCCGCCCTTCTGGCCCAGGGTGAGCCGCCGAATCATGATGATCACCGGTGGGGCAGCAGGCCTGAGCGCGGCCTTCAACACGCCGCTGGGCGGGATCGTGTTCGCCGTGGAAGAGCTCACCAAGACGCACATGGCGCAGTTCCGCACCGCTGTGCTCACCGCTGTGATATTGAGCGGCATGACGGCCCAGTGGCTGCTGGGCCCCTACCTCATGCTCGGCTACCCCAAGCTGGCGCCCGCCACGGTGAGCTTCATGTACAAGATCCTGGTGCTCTCGGTGATCGCGGGCCTCACGGGCGCCCTGTTCTGCCGCGCGGTGCTCGCCATCGACAAGTTCCGGCGCGGGCTGAAGGGAACTTGGACCCACGCGCTCTTCGCGCTCACCGCTGCCTTCGCCTTCGCGAGCGTGGTGTACTTCGTCGGCGCTGCAGCCATCGGCAGCGGGCACCTGTTGCTGCAGGATCACCTTTTCGGCGATGATCCCGATGCCAGCGCCAGAAATGTGCTGGCCCGTGTGCTCGGCTCGATCACCAGCGTATCGGCTGGAGGAGCCGGGGGCATCTTCGCGCCATCGCTGGCCAGCGGCGCGGCCATCGGCGGCTGGCTCACCGATGCGCTGGGCCTGGCCGACAACCGCGGCCAGTTCAACCTGCTGGTGCTCGCGGGCATGACGGCCTTCCTCAGCGGCGTCACGCGCTCGCCCTTCACCAGCGCCATCCTCGTGCTGGAGATGACCGACCGCCACAGTGCCATCTTCCAGCTCATGTACGCCAGCGTGGTGGGCTACCTCATCGCCTACGTGGTGGACCGCAAGAGCTACTACGAGCGCATGAAGGAGAGATTGCTGAAGGGGATGCCGGCTTGGAAGGAGGAGGACGCGGAAGCGACGCGCTGAGCGGCATCGCCCTCGTACAAGGCATCACGGAGGGGTGTATGGAGTACCTGGCCGCGTGGCGAGTTGGTGTTGGGGATTGAATCCGCACACCGTGATCCACTGGCTCACGGGCTTCACGGAGAATGGCCTCGCCGAAGTGATCGCCGACAAGACCGATTTCGAGACCTTCTTCGCGAAGGCGCCTCGGATGCACACGAACGCACATATGATTACAGGCCTCATCTGCGGTTACCGCATCGAAGAGATCGAGGACCCGATCATGCGTCAGGTGCGCTACATGGACAAACTGGTTGATGAACTGGCCAAGGGCCGGGCCGTGGAGAAGATCCTGAGGAAGTGATCAGCCCTTCGGCTCCCACAATTCGATCTTGTTCCCTTCCGGATCGTACACCCACGCGAAGCGGCCGTAGCCCTCGTCCATGCGCTTGGGGTCGATGCGCACACCGGCTTCCTCCAACTTCTTCAGCAAGCCGTCCATGTCCTGCACGCGCAGGGTGAGCATGAACTGTTGCTTGCTGTCGAAGTAGTCGCTGTCGCGCTTGAACGGCGAGAACAC
>CAZFBP010000118.1:0-9354 GCA_964517255.1 uncultured Chryseobacterium sp. | reverse complement strand
AGCTGGCGCGCGAGCTGCGAGGCACGAAGCAGGAAGCGATCTTCCTCAGCGAAACCGCCTTCCACGCGCTCAAGCCGTTCCAGCGCATCGCCTTGGAGCGGTACGCCCGCCTCGTACCCGTGGCGGTGCCCACGATCGAGGCCATCGGCGGTGGAAGCGCGCGCTGCATGATGGCGGAGAATTTCTTGCCGAAGCAGGTTGGGGGTTGAAGGTTGAATCGCAAGGAGGTTGAGGGTTGGCGTATTCAACCCTCAACTCAGTCCAACCTCCAACGTTCAACCTCCCCTTTCTTTACGCCCGATGTTCCAGGACAGACTTCAATCCCTTCTGACCCCCGCGCTGCATGGCGCCTTCTCGCAACTCTTCGGGAAAGAACTCGACGCGCGAAGCATCGGCTTCCAGGCTACGCGCCCCGAATTCGAGGGCGATGTCACCATCAATGTCTTCCCCTTCATCAAGCTCAGCGGCAAGGGGCCGGAGCAGACCGCGCAGGCCATCGGCGACCACCTAAAGGCGAACGTGCCAATCGTCGAGCGCTTCAACGTGGTGAAAGGCTTCCTGAACATCGTCATCGCCGACGGCTACTGGTTGGGCTTCCTGAAGGAGGCGGGGGAGAAGGATTTGCTTCAGCTGGAACCGGTCACGCCGAGCGAAGCGAAGGTCATGGTGGAATACGCCAGCCCCAACACCAACAAGCCGTTGCACCTCGGCCATCTGCGGAACATCTTCCTCGGATACAGCGTGAGCCGGATCCTCCAAGCGGCAGGGCACGAGGTGATCAAGGTGCAGGTGATCAACGACCGCGGCATCCACATCTGCAAGAGCATGATCGCTTGGCAGAAGTTCGGGAAGGGTGAGACGCCAGCTTCGGCAGGAGTGAAAGGCGATAAGCTTGTGGGCAAGTACTACGTGGAATTCGACAAGGAATTCAAGAGGCAGGTGCAGGAGCAGGAGGCAGGGGGCAAGCCGAAGGAATCAGCGGAGAAGGAGGCACCGATCCTGCTCGAAGCCCAGGAGATGCTCCGCAAGTGGGAAGCGAATGACCCCGAAGTGCGCGCTCTGTGGCAGATGATGAACGGCTGGTGCTACGAAGGCTTCGATGCCACCTACACCCGCGCCGGGGTTGACTTCGACAAGAATTACTACGAGAGCCAGACCTATATCCTAGGCAAGGCCGATGTGCTCGAGGGCTTGAGAAAGGGCGTGTTCTATGAGAAGGACGGCGCCGTATGGGTGGACAACACCAAGGAAGGCCTCGACGAGAAAGTGCTGCTGCGCCGCGATGGCACCAGTGTCTATATGACGCAGGACATCGGCACGGCCATCAAGCGCTTCGAGGAGCATCCGGGCCTCAGCAAGCTCATCTACACCGTGGGCAATGAGCAGGATTACCACTTCAAGGTCCTGTTCATGATCCTCAAGAAGCTGGGCTTCACGTGGGCAAACGACCTGCACCACCTCAGCTACGGCATGGTGGATCTCCCTTCCGGCAAGATGAAGAGCCGCGAGGGTACTGTGGTCGATGCCGATGACCTCATCGACGAAGTGGTGAGCGAGGCGCGCCGCACGGGCGAGGAGCTGAGCAAGCTCGAAGGCTTCAGCGAAGCGGAGAAGGACGCGCTCTATGAGATGATCGGCCTGGCCGCGCTCAAGTACTTCCTGCTGAAGGTCGATCCCAAGAAGCGCATGCTCTTCGATCCCGCCGCCAGCATCGACCTGCAAGGGCATACGGGGCCGTTCATCCAATACACCCATGCGCGGATCAAGAGCCTGCTGAGGAAGGCGGGAGAGTTGTCTCATGCTGCAGGACAACTGACTACCGACAACTATCATCTACTCCCCGAAGAGCGAGCCGTGCTCAAGCTCCTGCACCAGTACCCGGTGGTGCTCCACGAAGCCGCCACCAAGCTCGACCCTTCGTCTCTTGCGAATCACGCTTACGAAGTGGTGAAGGCCTATAACAGTTTCTACCAGGCCATACCGGTCATGAAGGAAGAGGATGCCGGCAAGCGCGCTTTCCGTTTGGCGTTGAGCGCCGCAGTGGCAGAGGCAACCAAGAAGGCGATGTGGTGCTTGGGGATCGAAGTGCCTGAGCGGATGTAGTCCGCTATGGACTCCGCGCCATTGCGCCTCTGCGGCCAATCTCGGATCAGAACTTCGGGCAGGGCACGATCTTGTGCTTGCGCTTCTTGGCCTGCTTGGGCCATTCGTAGATCAGGGAGATCTCGTGCGCACCGCCGCTGCGCATGGTGAGCTTGCTGATGGTGATGTCGTAGCTGTACACGACGCGCAATTGCGACTCGGTCTCGTAGCCGACCATGAGCACGATCGCCTCGTTGTTGCCGTATCCCGGCTGGTAGGCCTTGATGATGGGCAGCCCGCGGTACCAGAGGCCAGCAGTGAATTGCTTGTGGTCGGCGTAGGCGCCGAGGTCGAGCTGGTCCCACTTGCCCTGCATCTTGTAGTGCGTGGCCAGGGTCATGCGCGTCTCGCTCTTGCTGAGGTTGCGCTGGCCATCCAATGGGAATCGATAGCCTGCATGCACGCTCACTCGGCGGTGCAGCGGGGCATTGCCATCCACCATCAGGCTCATGTTGGGCCTGTTGAGGTGATTCATGCTTACGCCGGCCCAGAAGCCTTCAGTGTAGTACATCAATCCGCCGGCCAGGTCGAGGTAGTTGGTGCGCTGCATGAGGTTCGGCTCGATGGTCACCGGCGCATTGTCGCGGATCACCTGGTCGGCGAAGAGGTAGCCGCTTGGATCCACGCCGCGCATGGTGTAGCCCAGGCGCACGCCGCCGCGCAATGCGCGCTTGTAGCTCAGGCGTGCCTCATAGCTGTAGCTGAGGCCGATGGTGGTGCTGGTGAGCCCGCTGGTGCCGGCCTTGTCGCGCAGCACCATGGCGCCCATGCCGATGGGAGCCGTGCTGAAGCGATGGTCGAAGGCGGCCATGTAGGTCTCGTAACCGGGCTGCACGCCGGGCCATTGCAGGCGGTAATTGAGCGCGATACGGTCCTGGTGCGTGTTGCCGGTGAGCGCGGGATTGAGGTACTGCGCGGCCGCGTACCACTGCGAGAACTGCGGATCCTGCGCATGCGCGGGCATCGCTGCGATCAAGAAAGGCAGAAGCGCGTACCGATTCCTCATCGGAAGAGGGTGAGGTCAGTGAGCAGTTGCTTCTCCTTGCCGTCCACGAAGCGCACCCAGGTCTGCACCACATAGACATCCTGCGGGCTCAGTTGGCCGCGGTAGCTGCCGTCCCAGCCGTGGCGCACGTCGTTGCTCTCGAAGACCAGTTCGCCCCAGCGGTTGAAGACGCGCATGCGGAAGTCCTTCACGAAGCGCACGAAGGCATAGAACACATCGTTGTTGAGCGCGTTCGGGTCATAGTAGCCGCCGGTCCCGCCATTTTCGTTGGGCGTGAACGCGGTGGGGATGGTGATGTCGTGGATCGGCGTGATGAAGATGCTCGCATCGGCCTCGTCGGTGCAACCGTGGATGTCGGTCACGTACAGCGTCACTTGGAAGGTGCCCACCTCGGTGTACTGGTGCGTGGGATTCATGCCATTGCCGGTGCCTCCATCGCCGAAGGTCCAGGTCCACGTGGCGATGCCGCCCTGGCTCTGGTCCGTGAAGCTGATGTCCGCGGCATCGGCGGTGGTGTTGTAGGTGCTGGCGCTGAAACCGGCGGTGGGCGGCAGCCATGCGTTGATCGCCCCAGTGGTGCTGCTGCTGCTCGAGCAGCCAGCGGGCGTGCTCACCGTGAGGCTCACGCTGTATGTGCCGGCCTGGTACACCAGAGCGGGCTGCGGTGAAACGCTGGTGCTGCCGTTGCCCAGGTCCCATTGGTAGCTCAGGTCAGGTCCAAGCTGCAAGTCGGGGAAGGTGACGGGCAGCGGCGCGCAGCCTTGCGCGATGATCGGGGGCAGGTCTATCGCGGGAGGCGTCTCCACCACCAACGAGATGCTGTCCGTTCGCGTGATGCCGCATTGATCGGTGAGAATCACGTGCAGCATCTGGCTCTGCGTGAACGGCACGGTGTAAGGGCCGCTGCCGTTGTTGCCGAGCTCAGGCCAGGTGATGGTGTGACTGCCCGGGTAGCCGCTCAGCGAGGCGCCCACGGTAGCGGCATTGCCGCCTGGGCAGATGGTGGTGTCGCCGTAGGCGTTGAAGGAGGCGATCGCGATGTTGAGCACCGCGACCGGATAGAACTGCGGCGGTGTGGAGCAGCCGTTCTGATCGGTCACGCTCACGGAGACGTTCTGCGATTGCGCGAAGCTCGCCGCGATCGGGTTGCCGGTTCCGAGCGGTCCCCAGTTGTAGGTGAGCGTGCCTGTTCCGCCACTGCCTTGCGCGGTGAGCACCACGGGCGCGTTCACGCACACGGTATCGGGCACCACGGCCATCACGCTCAACGGCGGAGGCTGGTTGATGATGCCGTTGGCCTGCGCGGTGCATCCGTTGGCATCGGTCACGGTCACGCTCACGGGTCCGGCGGCGAGCAGTGATACAGCCGGCGTCATCTGGCCGCCGCTCCACGAATAGGCGTATTGCGGCGTGCCGCCACCCACCAGCACGTATGCCGTGCCATCAGTGCTGCCATTGCAGATCGCATCGGTGGTGCTGAAGGCGGTGATGGCCAGCGGCGCGGGCTCGGTGATGATCGCCACGAGGCTCGTATCGCAGCCTAGTGAATCAGAAATGGTGAGCGTGTACGCTCCGGGGCCGAGATCAATGGCCGTTGGAGCGACCTGCGCCATCGGATCATTCCATGAATAGCTGTTCCCCGCGACATCAGGCGCGAAGGCGATGCTTCCGTTCGCATCGCCGCTGCAAGTGATGTTCGTGGGCATGAGGCCCGCGCCGATGAAGGCATGGCTGAGGCTGATCAGTGCCGTGTCGCTCGCTGCCGGGCAGATCGTGTTGCCCGTGGAGGTGAGCGTGAGCGTGACGCTTCCGCCGAGGATCTCCGCATTGCTCGGCATGTACTGCGCGCTCACGCCGTTGCCCAGCCAAGTGCCACTGCCCCCGCTCCAGGTTCCGCCGGTGGCGTTCACCACGTTGCCTTGCAGGTTGATCGGGTAGCTGCCCATGCAGGCCACCAGGTCGGGACCAGCATTTGCTTGATTGGGCTGCGCCAGCGCATTGATGGTGGCGATGCCCACGGCCACCGCGCAGTTGTTCACGTCGGTGATGCCCACGATGTAGGTGCCGGCCACCGCGTTGATGCTCGCCATGGTGGCGCCGTTGCTCCACAAGTAGCTGTAGGGCGGCGTGCCTCCGCTGGCCACCACCGAGGCGGTGCCATCGGCGAGGCCCGCGCACGTCTCATCGGTGGCGGCGATCGAAGCGATGGTGATGGCCTCGGGCTGCATGATCGTGGCGCTGAGCGTCGTGCTGCAGTTGAATCCATCACTCACCGTCACCGTGTAGGTGCCTGCCGTCAGGTTGCTCGCCGTGGCGCTGGTCTGCGCGCCGGGGTCGCTCCACAGGTATGTGAGGCCGGGGATCACCGGCGTCACGCTTGCCGAGCCGATCGTTTGACCGTTGCATGCAGGGTTCACCACGGTCGTGCCCAGGTTCGAGAAGCTGTTCGGGATGCTGATCACCACTTGATCGCTCGCGGCCGGGCAATTGGTGTTGCCCATCGTGGTGAGCGTGAGCGTGGCGCTGCCCGAGGCGACCTCGGCGGAGGTGGGCGAATAGCTCACGCTGGGCCATGACCCGCTGAAGACGCCGTTGCCGTTCCACGCGCCGCTGTCAGCGTTCACCACGCTGCCGAAGAGCGTGAGCGGGAAGTTGCCCACGCAGCCCACCATGTCCGCGCCGGCGTTCGCCTGGTTCGGCTGCGCCTGCGCGTTGATCGCGATCGTGCCGCTCGCTGGCGTGCAGTTGTTCGCGTCGGTCACTGTAACGGTGTAGGTGCCAGCGCCGGCCGTGATGCTGGACGTGGTCGCACCGTTGCTCCAGGCGTAGCTGTAAGGTGTTGTTCCGCCGGCGGCCGTCACGGTCGCTGAGCCATTGGCGAATCCCGCGCAGGTCTCGTCGGTGGCCGTGAGGCTGGCGATGCTCACCGGGCTGTTCGGGCCGATGGCCGTGCTCAGCACGATGCTGCATCCGTAGGCGTCGGTCGCTGTCACGTCATAGTTGCCCGCGCTGAGGCCGGTGGCCGTCGGGGTGGTCTGCATAGGCACCGTGTTCCACGCATAGGTGAATCCGGCGAGGTCCGGGCTCAAGGTGGCCGAGCCCGTCGCGGTGCCGAAGCAGACCGCGTCGGTGGGCGTGACTGCCGCATTCGCGAAGCTGTTCGGGATGCTGATGAACACCTGATCGCTCACGGCCGGACAGAGCGTGTTGCCGGTGCTGGTGAGCGTGAGGGTGGCGCCGTTCGCGGCGATCTCCGCTGCGCTGGGCGTGTAGCTCACGGCAGGCCATGCGCCCGAGAAGGTGCCGCTGCCGCCGCTCCACGCGCCGCCCGTGGCGTTGGTCACGCTGCCGTTCAACGCAATGGGGAACGAGCCCACGCAGCCCACGAGGTCGGCGCCGGCATCGGCCTGGTTGGGCTGTGCTTGCGTGTTGATCGTGGCGCTCGCGGTGGCGGGTCCGCAGGAGTTGGCGTCGGTGACAGAGACCGTGTAGGAGCCAGCACCAGCCGTGATAAGCGCGCCGGTACCGCCGTTGCTCCAGGTGTAGGCATAGGGCGGCGTGCCCCCGCTCGCGCTCGCGGTGATCGTGCCGTCACCGAATCCAGCGCAGGTCTCGTCGCCCACGGCGATGATGCTCACGCTCAAGGCTGGAGGCTGCGCCACCATGACGCTCTGGCTCGTGCTGCAGTTGTAGCTGTCAGTGATGATCACACCGTAAGTCCCGGCCGCGAGGCCGGTCGCGGCCACGCCTGTCTGAACCGGTGTCGTGCTCCATTGGTAGGTGAAGGAGGGCTGGCCATTCACCACGCTCGCGGTGCCGTCACTTCCGCCATTGCACATCACAGAGGTGCTCGCAAGGCTCGTATTGGCGAAGCTGTTCGGGATCTGCAACGTCATCTGGTCGCTGTCCGGCGGGCAGTTGGAGTTACCGGTGGTGGTGAGCGTGAGGCTCACGCTGCCTGTGGCGATCTCCGCAGCGGTAGGGTTGTACGTGATGCTCGGCCATGCTCCGCCGAATGTTCCGCTGCCGCCGCTCCAGGCCCCGCCAGTGGCGTTCGTCACGCTGCCGCCCAGGGTGATCGGGAAGCTGCCCACGCAGCCCACCACATCAGGGCCGGCGTTGGCCACATTGGGAAGCGACTGCGTGTCGATCGTACCTGTGATCGGCGGCGACACGCAGTTGTTCGCATCGGTCATGGTCACCGTGTAGGTGCCTGGGCCGGCCGTGATGCTCGGGGTGGTGGCGCCCGTGCTCCAGTTGTAGGTGAAGGGCGCGGTGCCTGATGTCACATTCGCGGTGGCTGTGCCGTTGCCGGTTCCCAGACAGGTCTCGCCCGTGGTGCTCATGGTGCCGTAGAGGCCGGAGATCACCGTCACCGAGTAGATGTAGGTCTGGAACGCAGGGATCGGGCAGGCCCCGTCGTTCACGTTCACGATGAAGGGATAGAATCCGGCGGTGCCGGGAAGCGCGTTCCAGCAAACCTGGCCGGTGAGGGGGTTGCCGGCGGTGTAGGTGAACGTGGCTCCTGGGAGGTTCTGCCCGATGTTGCTGAAAGCCTCCAGCACGTTGGGCAGGTTCGGGTCGAGGATGCTGAAGTTGAAGCAGAAGCTCCCTGACTCGCATACCTGAATGGCGCGCGGGCCGAGTTGAATGGCAGTGCCCGTGAGCCCGTTGACCACGCCAGTGGCAGGGTCGGGCGGATCATTGGTGCAGGGATAGCCCACGAACTGCATGTCGCGCATGATCGACCCGACCAGCACGCCGTTCACCCAGTGGTTCACGCGCACCACCACCACCCAATTGCCTTGCAGGTTCAAGGTGAAGTTCACCTCTCCGGTGCTGGGGTCCAGCGTCAGGCCCGTGATCGGCTCCGTATAGGTGTAAGGGGCGCTGTACGGGATCGGCGCGCCGTTCAGCCCCATGGCATTGATCAATTCGTAGCTCAGCGAATCGCTCTCCGGGTCCCAGGCGCCGAAGCTGTAAGTGACCGGGTATCCGAGGCAGACGAAGGGGATCGCGGTGTTGGAGAATTGCGGCGAGTCGTTGCAGGGGTTCACCAGCGTGTTCACCACGGCGCGGATGTGCGTGCGCTGCGTGCCCGGCGCCACCAGGTTCACGATGGCATTGTTACGGTAGATGTTCGTGTAGGAGATCGTCCACGAATCGCAGGGCGCAAGCGTGATCACCCCTGTGTACACGTACTGCTGTATGCCCGGAAGGGTGCCTCCGTTGCAGGTGCTGTTCGGGAGCTCCGCGCTGCAGAGCTGGCTGATCTCGGTGGGCCCTGTGTGCGTCACCGTCATGCTCGTGTTGCCGCAGGGGCTGGTAAGCTGCAGCGTCACGCTAGGGTCAACGTTGATGCCCGCGCAATCGCGGTACACCATCAGGGTGATCTGGTACTGGTTGTTGCCCAGGCAGGTCCAGTAGATCTCGCCGCCGCTGAAATGCGTCGCGCTGGCCAGCACGGTGGAGGCTAAGAGCGCGAGGGTGATCAGGGACCGGCGGAGCATGCACGGACGGGACGGAGGGACGACTCCGTGCGTTCCTACGGCCATGCGCCGTGCGCGGTTACCCGGCCGATGCCGTCGTCATGCGCTGTAGTCCGCGTCGGTCGCGGGGTTCAGCGTGTTCGGGGTGATGCCAGCGAGGCGTTGTCGCGCTGGCAGAGGCGTCGGTCGAAACCGCCTCCGTGCGCTGGTGAGCGCGTGTGAGGCGCATCGGCTCCAACTCTCCGGCATTCAGGTTGAGCGGTGCGGGTCCCGGTGCCAGGTCTCGGCCAAAACGGACAAGGCGCCCAAAGGCGCCCTGTCTCATGTGTTGCGGACCCGTAGGGATTCGAACCCCAAACCTTCTGATCCGTAGTCAGATGCTCTATCCAATTGAGCTACGGGTCCGTGAAAAGCGGGGCGAAGATAGAGATCGCGGAGAACCGCGGATTCGACCAGGATCACCCCGTGATGAGGTGCTCCAGTTCCGCGGCGCTGCGGTCCCAATCGAAGCGCTCGCGCACGAACGCGTATCCATTGGTAGCGATCCGCTCGCGCTCCTGTGCATCGTTGAGCAGTCGTATCACCAACCGTGCGTAGTCCTCCGGTGCCTCGCCGATCAGCACGGCGTCTCCAGGGGGCGCGCCGATGGCGTTGTTGGCCAAGGCGCTGGTGATGCAGGGCACGCGCATGGCCATGGCCTCAAGCAGCTTGTTCTGC